>JACCUE010000271.1 GCA_013812005.1 Thermoleophilaceae bacterium | reverse complement strand
GGCTCCCATTCGCGCACGTTGTTGGTGAGCAGCGCCATTCGCAGTCCTCGGTCCCGCAGCTCCGCCATGAAGTCGATCATCTCGTGGTTGCGCTCGAGGTGCGCGAAGTAGACGTCGAGCATTCCGTCGACCGACCGGGCCCTGTCCAGCTCGGCGGCGATCCTGCGCAGGAACTCGGCCTGCGAGATCTCGCCCTTCTCGAGCACGAACAGCGGATGCTCGCCGTGGCGCTCCGTTGCGGCGGCCATGGCGGTGCCCAGCTCCTCGAGTCCGATTCCCGACTCGCGCTGCCATGCGGCGAAGGAGTTGCCGAGCGGGGTGGTCAGCACCCCACCGAAGTCGCTGATCACGGCCTTCATCGGACCGTTCCAGGGGGAGGAGCGCAGCCGGAACGTTGTTCCGGCGAGTACCGGACCGTTCCCTCACTCACGCGGCAGCCGGCTCGGAGCGCACCCACAGCTCGTAGGCGCCGACGCCCTCGCGGTTCTCCATGCGCCAGCGGAACACGGCGGCGTGAACCGCCACGTCGAGCCCCTCGAGGCTCAGCGAGGAGCCCGACACCACCGTCCCGGCCGCCCGGCGAGGGAGGTCCTCGCCGGGCAGCCACAGCTCCAAGCCGGCGCTGCGCTGGCGCCCCTCGCCGTCATACACGGTCGAGATCCGCGTGTCCTCCACGGCCAGCGGCTGACCGCCGGCGAGCAGCCAGCCCACCACCTGCTCCTCATCGTGACCAGGTGCGCCCCTGGGCCGGCGTGCCAGGGCGATGAAGGCGTGCTCGCCGTCGAAGACGGCCGAGATGCTGCGCAGCACGTCCAGCTCCTCCCACGTGGGAGGGGTGTGCGTCTCACCAACGGTGCCCAGGCAGTCGACCGGCTGGCTGCCCACTCGTCCGGTCACCCGGCACACGTGCACCTGCACGCCGGGGAGCCGGAGGGCCGGGGCCAGCGGCGCGAGCGCCAGCGAGAAGGCGCCATCGAGCTCGGCCCGCCATCCATCGCCCTCTCGCTCGACGCTCGGCCCCTCGGGCAGCACGTTCGAACCCGATCCATCGAACAGCAGCGTGGCGCCGGTACGGGCGCTCCCGTGCAGCCCATGCTCCGGGTCGAAGAAGGCGATCGAGACGGCGGGGGCGCTCACTGCTCGAGACGCGGTGGAGGCGTTGATGGCTGCTCGGACGCCGTGCCCTCCACGTCGTAGCCGGGGCCGGGCCCGCTGCCGGGGACCGGGCCCTGCGCGACCCGGGCCGCCATCCGGCCGGCCAGCCGTTTGCGCACCACCGACAGCAGCAGGGCGCGGGTGGGTGGCAGCAGCAGCGCCAGCCCGAAGATATCCGTGATGAATCCCGGCGTGATCAGGAAAGCCGCGCCGAAGATCACCGCCACGCCGTCCTGGACCTCGCGGTGGGGCATGCGGCCGCTGGCCAGGGCCTCGTTGAAGCGCCGCCAGACGGTCCGTCCCTGCGTGCGCAGGAGCACCGACCCGAGCACGGAGTCGGCGGCGAGCAGCAGCACGGTGAAAAGGATGCCGATCGAGTCGCCGACCTTGAGGATCAGGTACAGCTCCGCGATGGGAACAAGGATGAACAGGGCGACGAGACCCAGCAGTCGCATTCGCCCAACCCTATAGGGGCTAAGATCGGTCCCATGCCCGAAGAAATCACCGTCGACGACGTGCAGGAAGCCCTCGAGAACGTGATCGATCCGGAGCTGGGCCTCGACTTCGTCGAGCTGGGCCTGGTCTACGACATCGACGTGAAGGGCGACGAGGTCTTCATCACCTTCTCTCTCACCTCGCCGGGCTGTCCCATCGGCCCGCAGGTGTCCGAGCAGATGGAGGAGTTCGTCGGCGAGCTCGAGGGCGTCTCGAAGGTCCATCCCAAGATGACCTTCACGCCGGCCTGGACTCCGGAGCTGATGTCCGAAGACGCCAAGTTCGCGCTCGGCTACTGACTCGGCCGATACTCGGGGTGTGGCTCGGCTCCGGCTTCTGACCCACTCGCTGCCCGATGACCCTGCACTCGACACCGCGGTGTCGCGCGCGCTGATGCTACGCGTAGCGGCCGGTGACCTGCCCGAGACGCTCCGCATCGCCCGGCCCGGCTCGATCGTCGCCTTCGGCAAGCGCGACGTGGTGGACGCGGGCTATCCGAGCGCGGTGCGGGCGGCCCGCGACGGGGGCTTCGAGGCCATCGAACGCCTGGCCGGAGGACGCGCGGCGGTCTTCCATCACGACACGATCGCGTTCGCGCACGCGGTGCCCGAGGCTGATCCCCGCGGTGGAATCACGCGGCGCTTCGACGCCACCGCCGCCCTGGTGGCCGCGGCGCTGGGTCGCCTCGGGATCGACGCCCGGGTGGGCGAGGTCGACGGCGAGTACTGCCCCGGAGAGCACAGCGTCAGCGTGGCCGGCATCCGCAAGCTGATGGGTGTGGGCCAGCGGCTCGTGGCCGGCGGCGTCCACATGGGAGGGGTGATCGTGGTCGGCGGCGCCGATCGCGTGCGCGACGTGCTCGTGCCGGTGTACAAGGCGCTGAGCCTGGACTGGCGTCCCGAGACCACGGGCAGCGTGGCGGACGAGGCGCCCGGCACCTCCTGGGACGACGTGGTGGAGGCGCTGCTCTCAGAGTACGAGAACCGCTACGAGCTGGAGCCCGTGCCGCTGGACCTCGAGACGCTCGATCTGGCGCGACGTCTGGCGCCCGACCACTTGTCCCCTGTGACTCAAGGCACCCCGGGCCCCACCCGGCCGCGGTAGAGGCTTCCCGTCCGCCTGCCCTCTCGTTGGCGCCAAGATCGCCGGCAGGTGCAACCTCAGAGCTCGCCACGTGTTGAAATGCCGGGATGCGCCTCGCCTTTGCCGCCGCCACGGTTCTCTTTTCGCTCGCGCTGCTCGCGGTCGCGCCTGCACACGCCGCCCAGCCGACGGGGCGCTACCTCGTCGTCTTCGACGAGCCGCAGGCAGCCCGCTCCTCGTCCGTGCTCTCCGCGGTGCTGGCCCGTACCGGCGTCGTCCGGGCGGGCCGGGGGGTGCCCGAGCTGGGGATCGCGACTGTGCGGGGCGGCCAGGCCGCCCTTTCGCGGCTGCGGGGTGACCGGGCGGTGGAGAGTGTCTCGGTGGAGTGGGCACGCGATCTGCGGCGCACACCGAACGATCCCGCGCTCTCCACGCCCGAGACCGTCTCCACGAACGGGGTCCCCGCCGGCACGCCGATCCAATGGGCGCTGGCACGCGAGAACTTCCCTGCGGCATGGGACGTGACCACCGGGGACGGCGCGCTGGTCGGGGTGATCGACTCGGGCGTGGACGGCAATCATCCCGAGCTGGCCGGCAAGATCGCCTCGGCCGACGGCGCGGGCGCCGCCAATCCGCTCACTGACACCGACGGTCACGGCACCCACGTCGCCGGCCTGGCGTGCGCGGGGACCGACAACGGGATCGGCATTGCGGGGGCGGGGTGGGGCTGTCGCCTGGCGATCGTCAAGGTCGGGTCGACCGGTTTCGGCGTGATTCGCGACGAGGACATCATCGACGGGATCCGCGTTGCCACCGAGCGTGGGGCCCAGGCCATCAACATGAGCTTCGGTGGCGGCGCCACCAATGCCGCGCTGCGCGAGGCGATCGAGTTCGCCGTGTCCCGAGATGTGGTGCTCGTGGCCGCCGCGTCCAACGACGCCACCGCCGACCAGGGCGCTCCCGCCGTCGAGCTGCAACCTGGCGACGGGCCGCTGCTGGAGGCCGGGAGGGGACTGGTGGTCACCGCGGCCGGGTTCGACGACGCGCGCGCCGGCACGGGATTCGGACCGCAGATCTCGGTGGCCGCCTACGGGTTCTTCGACGACGGGCCGCTCGGCCCGCCCGGCCTGGTCTCCACCTTTCCGGGCAACCCGACCTCTCGCGAGGGCGGTCTCTTCGGGGGCTGCGAGTGCCGCCGCGAGCTGGGCGGCGACAGCCGCTACGCCTACCTTGCCGGCACCTCGATGGCGACCCCGCAGGTAACCGCCTTGGCGGCGATGATCGCCGACCTCAACCCCTTCCTCACGCTGCGCGAGAAGCTCACGCTGATCAAGGCCGGCGCGCGCGGAGGTGGAGCCTGGGGTCCCGACCTCGGCTGGGGGATCATCGACGCCGGCCGCACTGTGGACGCCGCACGCAGGATCGATCGGTCTCCCCCTTTCTCGAGGGCGCGTGCCAAGCGACGGGTGCGGCTGCGTCCGGGAGCTCGCCGCGCCCCGCTACGGCTGCGCTGGGCCGGCTCCGACCCCGGCGGCGCCCCCGGGCTGATCGGTTCTGGAGTGACGCGCTACGACGTCTACGTGAGGCGCGGCGCCGGGAGGCCGCGCCGCATGCTCACGAGCACCCGCCGCCGCTCGGCGCTTCCGCGCCTGCGCCCCGGCGTCTACCGCTTCTTCACCACCGCCCGCGACCGGGCGGGCAACCTGGAGGCCCGACCGCCGCGCCACGACGTGCGGGTGGTGGTCAGGCGCTAAAGAGCCTTCGAGCTCTGACGCACCCCTCGCCGCACCCTTCCTTCACACTGAAGGCATGCGCGGCCTATTCGTGGTGCTGGCGATCCAGCTGCTCCTGGGCGTTGCCCTGATCGCCGTCGTGGCGACCGACAACCTCCCGTTTGGAGGCGACGGCGATGGCGAGGCGGGGGCCGCCGCGCCGGTCCCGCGGCCGACGGTCGACCGCTTCGACGGCGATGCCGCCTTTGCTTCGGTGAAGCGCCAGGTGGCGCTCGGCCCCCGGCCTGCGGGCTCGGCCGCCTCGCGTAGGCTGGCTCAGCGGATCCGTCGCGCCCTGCCGCGCGGGCGCTTCCAGCCCGTGCCCGGAGGACTGCGCAACGT
>JACCUE010000253.1 GCA_013812005.1 Thermoleophilaceae bacterium | reverse complement strand
TAGTCCTTGATCGGCTCGCCGTCGTACTCGCCCGTCTCGGGGATGCCGAGCATCTTCGGCAGTGAGATCAGCTCTGAGATCAGCTCGACGATGTCGCGCGGGGTGAGCGTGCGGGTCTCCAGCGACTCGTCGAGGCGCAGGCGCGAGTTGAGCTTGTAGCGGCCCACGCGGGTGAGGTCGTAGCGCTTGGGATCGAAGAACAGCTGGTTGAGCAGGTTCTTGGCCGCGTCGACCGACGGCGGCTCGCCCGGGCGCTGCTTCTTGAACAGCTCGATCAGCGCGCCCTCCTCGGACTTGGTGACCTCGGTGTCCGCCTCCACCGTGTTGCGGATGTAGAGGGAGTTGTCGAAGAGGTTGAGGATGTCCTCGTCGGAACCGGTCCAGCCCGAGGCCACGCCCGACTCGCGCAGCACTTCGCCCATCGCCCGCAGCAGCACGGAGACCGGCAGCTTGCGCTTGCGGTCGATGCGGACGAAGACCTTGCCCTTCTTGTCGATCTCGAGCTCGAGCCAGGAGCCGCGGGCAGGCATCAGGTTGGCCACGAAGACCTGCTTCTCGCGGTCCTTGGGCTCCATGACGTAGGCGCCCGGCGAGCGCACCAGCTGCGTGACGACCACTCGCTCGGTGCCGTTGATGATGAAGGTGCCCCAGTCGGTCATCCACGGGAAGTCGCCCATGAACACGGACTGCTCGCGGATCTCACCCGTCTCGCGGTTCTGGAATGCGACCTTGACGGTCAGCGGGCGCGCGTAGGTGAGATCCTTCTCGCGACACTCGGCGATGGTGGCCACCGGGTCGTCGAAGGTGATCTCCTCGAAGACGACGGCGAGGTTGCCGGTGTAGTCCTCGATCGGAGAGACGTCGTCGATCGTCTCCCTCAGGCCACCCTTCTCCGTGTCGACGAGCCACTCGAACGAGCGGCGCTGGATGTCGATCAGGTTGGGGACCTCTAGACGGTTCTCCAGCCGCGAAAAACTGCGGCGAAGACGGGCGGCATCAACACGTGCCAAGGGAGCGACTCCTTCGAGGTTCGGCGGGGCAGCGAGAGGGGCGCAAAGCGCGACCGCTCAGAATAGCACAACGAGGTCCGCCCCCTCAGAGGGCGGGTGCTTGCCATGGGGCAGGCGCGGCCGTCACGGACCCCGTCCCGAGGCTTCGCGATATGTGGCGAAGCGCTACACGAGGGACGGCTACGACTATGGGCCGACCGACAGGGTAGCGTCTCGGGCGATGGCAGGGGATAATCCTTCAGGAGAGGGCACTCTCGACCGCAGCGGCGGCGGCCGTCAGGGCTCCCTCGGAGCGGCTCTCGACCCCCGGCAGCGGATCTTCCGCGATCCCTTCAACGAGCTTGTGGTGTTCGTTGTCTCTGCAGTGGGTGCCTCCCTGGTGGTCCCCGTGTTCCTGCTGCTCGTCGGGGCCGTCACCGGCGAGTACCCCTTCCTGCTCTTCGTGGGCTTGAGCGTCGTGCTCGAACTGCTTCTCATCGGCAGCTTGCGTCCGGCCATGAAGCCGCACGAGCAGGCGGGCTGGATGCTCTTGTGGGGCTTCACGGCCGCAGTGCTCGGCGCGGCCTTCTGGGAGCTGGTCTTCGCTCCCGTGCTCAGCTGAAGCTAGGAAGGGCCACCCGGCGAGCACCGCACCTCTGGGGAGGAGCGCAGCCGGAACGTCGTTCCGGCGAGCACCGCACCCCTACTTCAGCTCGACGCTTCCGCCGGCCTCCTCGAGATCCGACTTGAGCTTCTCGCCCTCCTCGCGCTCCACGCCCTCCTTGATCGGCTTGGGCGCCTCGTCGACGAGCGCCTTGGCCTCCTTGAGGCCGAGACCGGTCGCGGCGCGCACGACCTTGATCACCTGAATCTTCTTGTCGCCGGGGCCGGTGAGCACCACGTCCACGGTGGTCGACTCCTCCTCGGCGGCAGCGCCGTCACCGTCGCCGCCACCGGCGGCGGGGGCGGCCGCGGCAACCGCGGTCGCGGAGACGCCGAACGCCTCCTCGAGCGCCTTGATGCGCTCGGACAGCTCGAGGACCGAGATGCCCTTCAGCTCGTCGATCCACTCTTCGGTACTGGTGGCCATCTAGCCCTCCTTCTCTTGCGAAGCAGCCGGCTCTGCCGGCTGCGCACGATTGGATTTCTCTGAAGCAGCCGGCTCGGCCGGTTGCGCACGGTTGGTTTGGTCCTCGTCGCCCTCGGAGGGCACGACGGTTTCGGTCTCTTCAGCGGGCGCGTCGCCCGAAGCCTCTTCTGCGGCGGGTGTGTCCTCCTGGGTGGGAGCATTGCCGGAGTCGCCGGCGGGAGCGTCCTCGGCCGGAGGCGCCTCCTCGGCCTCGGCGGCAGGTGCCTCCTCGGTCTCGGCGGCAGGGGCCTCAGCCTCGGCGGGCGGCGGCTCAGCGGCGGCGGGAGCCTCCCCACTGACGAGCCCCTGGTCGGCGATCTGGCCGAGTTGTGAGGCGAGCCCCTGGATCAGCTGGTGCAGCCCGCGCACGAGACCGGTGACCGGCGAGGCAAGGACCCCGACGAGCTGGCCATGGAGCACCTGCTGCGACGGCAGCTTGGCTATCGCCTCGATCTGCTCGATCGAGAGGACCGCGCCGTCCATCGTGCCGCCCTTGAACTCAAGCACCTGGTTCTCGCGACGGAAGGTGGCGATCACCTTGGCGGCCAGGGCGGCGTCGCCGCGGACGAAGGTGAACGCGGTGGGACCCTCGAGCAGCTCCTTGAGGCCCTCGGCTCCGGCCTGGTCGGCCGCGCGCTCGGTGAGGGTGTTCTTGACCACCCGCAGGGTGGCGTCGGCCTCCTCGAGCCGCTCACGCAGCGTGGCGGCCTGGGGCACCGAGATGCCGCGGTAGTCGATGGCGAAGACCGCCTCCGCCTCCTTGATCTGGGTGGCCACCTCGTCGATGACCGCTGCCTTCTGATCTCTGTTCATGGCTTCTGTGGGTTCCTCATAGGGAAAGAAAAAAGCCCGCACGCAGGCGGGCTCGAGAAGGAACTGTTCTCTCGGCTTCGCCTGCACCGGTCTTAGGAATGCCGGTGGTCTGGGGCAGCAAATTCTCGGTCAGGGTACAGGATCGAAGCTTTCGGCATCCATGCCGAAAGCTTCAGGCGGCAGCCTCCTCGGCGTCGGTCCGGGCCCCCGGGTCCACCCGCACGCCCGGCCCCATCGAGGTAGAGAGCGTGATCGTGTGGATGTAGCGGCCCTTGGCCACGGCGGGCTTGGCGCGGTGGATCTCCTCGATCAGCGCCGAGTAGTTGTCGAGCAGCGCGCCGGCCTCGAAGTCGGCCTTGCCTATCGGCAGGTGCACGATCGCGTGACGATCGGTGCGGTACTCGATCTTGCCGGCCTTGGACTCCGATACGGCCTTGGCCACATCATTGGTCACGGTGCCGACCTTGGGGTTCGGCATCTTGCCCTGGGGCCCGAGCACCCGGCCGAGACGGCCGACCACGGACATCATGTCGGGAGTGGCGATCGCCACATCGAAGTCGGTGAATCCCTCCTCGACTTTCTTGGCGAGGTCGTCGTCACCCACGTGGTCGGCGCCGGCTTCGGTGGCCTCACGCGCCTTGTCGCCCTTGGCGAACACTGCCACCGTCATCTCCTTGCCGAGGCCGTGGGGAAAGGCGATCGTGCCACGCAACTGCTCCTCGGCGTGGCGCACGTTGAGCCCGGTGCGGATGTGCACCTCCACGGTCTCGGGGAACTTCGCCCCCTCGAACCCGCGAATGAGGTCCACCGCCTCGCGCGGCGCGTAGCGGCGCTCACGATCGACCTTCTCGAGGTTGTTGCGGTAGCGCTTTCCGTGCTTGGCCATCTCTACCTCACATCCACGCCCATCGAGCGGGCGGTGCCCTCGATGATCTTGGTGGCCTGGTCGACGTCGTTTGCGTTGAGGTCGGGCATCTTCTTCTCGGCGATCTCGCGCACCTGGGCCTTGCTGATCGTGCCCACCTTCGCGCGGTTGGGCTCGCCCGAGCCCTTCTCGATGCCGATCGCCTGCTTGATCAGCACGG
>JACCUE010000212.1 GCA_013812005.1 Thermoleophilaceae bacterium | reverse complement strand
CGTCGACCCGCCTCGCGTCCGGATACCCTGACCGGGATGAGCACAGCTACCAAAGCGCCCTGGACCGATCATGCGCTGCGGACGCTCGCCGCGGCCGGCCACCGCGACAGCCGGCCGCGCACCGAGGTTCTCGAAGCCGTGGCCTCGCTCGACTGCGCGATGACAGCGCGAGAGATCGCCCACCTGTTGCGCGAGCGCGGCAGCACTGTCGGGCTCGCGAGCATCTACCGCGCGCTGGATCTGCTCGACCGCCTCGGGCTCGTCCACCGGGTGGAGGTGGGCGAGGGTGTCGCTCGCTATGAGCCCGCGTACCCGAGCGGTGAGCACCACCATCACATCGTGTGTGACAGCTGCGGGGCCGTCGTACCCTTCGAGGACGAGGCGCTGGAGCGCGCGATCAGTCGCCTCTCCAAGCGGGTCGACTTCGCCATCGCCGCCCACGACGTGACCCTGCACGGCGAGTGCCCGGTGTGCCGGGCCGCCGCCTGACCCGGCTTTCTTCGCGGGAGGAGCGCAGCCGGAACGTTGTTCCGGCGAGCACCGCACCGGAGACTCTCGGCCGAGCACCGCACGGACCGCTCTCCGGGGTGGCCCCCGCCAGGACGTGGCGCTACCGGCTGAAGGCGCCGGCCATCGCCTCCGCGTTGGCGAGCTCTGCATCGATGAACTCCTCCGCGCCCGAGCCCTCGGGACCGAGCGTGTCGGCGTACAGGCCGGTTTCGACCTCCGCGCCGGCCTCCTCGGCGACCTGGCGTTCGAGCTTGGGATCCACGCCCTGCTCGGTGAAGATGGCCTTGACGCCCTCGCGCTCGATCGTGTCGATGAGCTCGCGCACCTGCCGGCCGGACGTCTCGGTCTCGGTGGTGACGGAGGGCAGGACCGTGCCGACGACTTCGACGTCGTAGGCGCGGCCGAAGTAGCCGAAGGCATCGTGGGTCGTGACGAGCTTGCGTTGGGTCGCCGGGACTGACTCGAACTCGCTGCGGATCTGTCGTGCCATCTCGTCGATCCGGCGGTTGTAGGCCTTGGCGTTGCGCTCATAGGTGGCGCGCCCGTCGGGATCGGCCTCCCCGAGGCCAGCCGCCACGTTGTCCACCATCTTCTTGGCAGCGTCGGGGTCGTGCCAGACGTGGGGATCGCCGGGGAAGCCCTCCTCTTCGGTGGGAAGCAGATCGATGCCCTCCGAGGCCGTGACCCGGGTGGCCTCGCCGCCGGCGTTGGCGAGCAGGTCTTCGAGCCACTCGTCGAGGTTGGCACCGTTCTCCACGACGACGTCGGCACCGCTGATGGCGTCGGCGTTGGCGGGAGTCGGCTCGTACTCGTGGGGCTCGTCGTCGGGGCCGAGGACTCCTGTCACGTCGACGCGCTCGCCGCCGACCTGGCGAGCGAAGTCCTGCAGCTGCATCGTCGTCGCGACCACCGCGACCTTCCCGGCGCCGCGGCCGCCATCGCCGGAGTCATCCGAGCCGCACCCGGCGGCCAGTGTTCCGGCGAAGAGCGGGAGGGCGATGATGGAGATAGTGATAATGCGACTCGTTCTCATAGGACGGCAGTATAAGCATCGTGGGAAAGGACGCGTCGTTCGCTGGGGCCGACCCTGCCCGTGAGCCGCACGCCGATCGCGACAACGACGAAGGTCGCAGCCACGACGAGCACGATCGCCGCGCCCCCGCCGACCTCCACGTACCAGGAGAGATACAGCCCGGCCACGGAGGCGCCGACCCCGAGCCCGGCGGACCAGGCCGCCATTCCCCAGAAGCTCCGGCACAGCAGCCGGGCGGTCACGGGCGGGCCCAGAAGCAGGCCGGCGAGCAGGACGTTTCCCACCGCTCGTAGCGACACCACCACGGCCAGAGCAACGACGCCGAGCAGCAGCAGGTCGAGCAGGCCGGTGCGGTAGCCCATCGCCTGGGCCACCGCCCGGTCGAAGGCCACGAGAACGAGCTCCTTGCCGGCCAGGGCCAGCACGAGGCCGGTCAGGCCACAGGCGGCGACGGCAAGGGCGAGATCGGTCTGCGTGGTGGCGAGGATCGCGCCGAAGAGGACATCGGCGAGGGTCGAGCGGTAGCCGTCGCTGAGCGCGATCAGTGCGACGCCGGCGCCGAACAGGGAGGGCAGCAGGACGCCCATCGCCGTGTCCACGCTGAAGCGGCGGTCACTCCCGATCGCAGACGCGAGCAGCACGGTCACCACGGCCAACACGGCGCCCCCGGCTGCCGCCGGCACGCCGCCCAGGAAGGCGAGCACGACTCCCAGGACGACGGTGTGGGCGATCGCCTCGCCGAGGAAGGCGAGACCCCGGACGAGCACGAAGCAGCCCAGAACCCCACACAGCCCGCTGACGAGCATGGCCTCGAAGAACGCGCGTCGCATGAGCGCCGACGTCCATGGGTCTGCCAGCCAGTCGAGCATCAGGGCAGGCCGCCCGGCTTGGTCGGCGGGTGGTGGTGCGCCCCCTCGTCGATCAGCGCCGCCCGGCCGTCGAGCAGCAGCACCTCGGCCTCGTAGGCGCGGCCCAGGACCTCGGCCCGAAGGACCTCCTGCGCGGTCCCGTCGGCGATCAGGGTGCGATTGAGGAGTAGCAGCCGGTCGCATTCGCGGGCGGCCTGGGCGAGGTCGTGGGTGGTCATCACCACGGTCCTGCCCGCCGCGCACTGGGCGCGGATCACACCCAGGATGGACTTCTGAGAGGGAGCGTCGATCCCGGTCAACGGCTCGTCGAGCAGCAGCACGTCGCCCTCCTGGGCAAGCGCGCGGGCCACGAGCACGCGCTGGCGCTGCCCGCCCGAGAGCGAGCCGAAGGGGCTCCGGGCGCGGTCGAGGAGGCCAACCTGGTCCAGCAACTCGCCCGCGAGGCGGCGGTCGTCTCGGCCCGGGCGCCGGCGCCACCCCAGAAGCGGATAGCGGCCCATCAAGACGACCCCGAGGGCGTCGACGGGAAAGGCCTCGGACACCGCCGTCAGTTGGGGCACGTACGAGGTCCGTCCTTTAAGGACGATCGTGCCGGTCGCCGCCACGGTGCCGAGCAGTGCGTGCAGCAGCGTGGTCTTGCCCGCCCCGTTGGGCCCGAGCACGCCCGCGAACGTTCCTCCGTGCAGCCCGAAGCTGACCTCGTCGAGCGCGACGCGATCGCCGTAGGCCACCGAGAGGCGATCCACCTCCAGAGTGGCGTGAGGCGGCTGTGCACCCGGACCGCCCGAGCCGGCGGTCCGATGCGCCGTCGCCTGCACGGTCGGTCTCACGTGGCCGGCGCCCGCCGCGCCAATCCAGACCGTGCCGCGCTGACCGCGGCGGCGAGTGCGAACCCGAGCCCGCCGAGAGCCGCGATGCTGGCGCCCGGAGCCACGTCGAGCTCGCGCGCCAGGGCCAGGCCGATCACGACCTCGGCCGCGCACAGGGCGACGGCGCAGGCGCTCATGGCCACCAGCCGGTCGCACAGCAGGCGCGCGGTGGCCGCCGGGATCACCAGCAGCCCGGACACCATCAGGCTGCCGACCGCGGGCAGCGCCGTGACCACCGTGAAGCCGATCAGGATCAGCAGGAGGACGTCGGTGCGCGAAGCGCGCGCGCCCGCCGGCTCCGCCCACGCGCGGTCGAACGTCGAGGCCTCGAGCCGCGTCCACAGCAGGGCCATGGCGCCCAGCGCCGTGACCGCGACGACTGCGCAGCGGGCGACATCGGTGTCAGAGATGCCGAGCAGCGAGCCGAACAGGACCGTCTCGACCGGGGTGGAGACCTGGGCGATGGTGGTCAGGAGAACGGCGCCGGTGGCCATCGCCGCCGCGAGCGCGAGGCCGGTGACCGCCCCACCGCGCACGCGATGATCGGTCTCCACGCTCGAGACCGCCACCCCGAAGGCACCGGCCGCCGCCAGCGACCCGGCGAACGGGCCGATGGCGGGAAGCCCGAGGCCGAGGACGACACCGGGGAAGGTCGCCACTCCGACCGCGTGCGAGAAGAAGGCGAGACCGCGCAGGACCACCCAGACACCCAGCAGGCCACAGGGCACGGCGAGCAGGAGGCCGGCGAGCAGCGCGCTCTGCATGTAGGGAGCGTCGAACGGCCCGAACATCCAGCCACCATATCTGAGAACGGTTCGCAGTCTCGTTAGCAGCGGCTTGCCCGCGTGCCCGATCCGCGGTCCCTCACCCCGCCGGCCGTCGCCGCCTGAACCTCTGCGCTAGTCGCGAACCGACGGGCTGGCGACACACCGCGCCAGCTCGTCGCGCCAGCGCTCGCTCTCCAAGTCCTTGCCGATGATGACGATGCGGCTCGCGCGCGGCTCACCGGGCTCCCAGTCGCGCCCGGGGGCCGACTCGACGTAGGTGTGCACGCCGTGCATGATCTGCTTCCGCGGCTCGCCGGCCACGGCGAGGATCGCCTTGATGCGGAATAGATCGGCCGCCTTGAGCATGAGCAGGCCGCCCAGCCAGCCATCGAAGCGTGCCGCGTCGAGCTCTCCCTCGAGCTCGAGGGAGAAGATCTCCACATCGAGATGATCGTGGTCGTGGGGGTGATCGTGGTCGTCGTCGCCACTGCGGATGGCCCCGTCGGCGGCGGCGAGCGGGAAGCGGTCGAGCAGCAGCGCGGGGTCGAGCGTCCCACGCGGGGCGACGATGATCTGTGCGTCCGGGTTCATCGCACCCACTCGCGCGCGCAGGCTCTCGACGGCGTCGCCGTCGGCGAGGTCGATCTTGCTCACGACCACGTGCGTCGCGAGCTGCACCTGCGATCGGGCCTCGGGACTGCGATGGTGATCGAGCTGCTCGAGCGCGTGGACGGCATCGATGACGGTGACCAGCGTGTCCAGGCGCAAGACGTGCGTGACGCTCGCCAGGGCCTCTACGACGGGACCAGGGTCGGCGAGACCGCTGGTCTCCACGATGATGCGATCCAGCCTCCCCGCCGCGCGATGCAGCCGAGTGATCGATTCGAGCAGCTCCCCCTGGCTCGTGCAGCAGACGCAGCCGTCCGCGATCTCGACGACGTCGTCGGTCGCATCGCCGAGCAGCTCCCCGTCGAGCCCGACCTCCCCCACCTCGTTGACGACGACGCCGACACGCTCGGCGCCCGACCGCGCAGCGACGAGACGGTTTACGAGCGACGTCTTGCCCGCGCCGAGAAAGCCCGTCACGACGGTGATCGGGATCGGGGTCTCCGGGGCGAGCGGCTGTTCGGTCACGGCGATTGGGCGTGCTAGTCGCGGCCGCGGCCGCCGCGGCCGCCGCTGCGCTCGATGCCTTTGGTGGCGTCGACGTAGGGCAGCAGACCCAGCTCGCGGGAGCGCTTGACCGCCCGCGCCATGCGGGTCTGGTCGCGTCGGCTGAGCCCGGTGACCCGGCGCGAGCGGATCTTGCCGCGGTCTGTCACAAAGCGCTGAAGCAGCGACACGTTCTTGTAGTCGATCTTGTCCAGCTCCTCGCGCGGGAGCTTGGA
>JACCUE010000201.1 GCA_013812005.1 Thermoleophilaceae bacterium | reverse complement strand
GGCCAAACGAAGTCAGATCTCCCTCCAGCCCGCACGAGGCGCTGGTCGCCTCGGTTCTCGCCTCGGGAGCGCTGAACCTCGACGAGACCGGCTGGGCCACGGCGGGCGAGGGACGCACGCTATGGACCGCCACCACGTCCGAGGCGGCGATCTTCCGGATCGCCGAGGACCGCCACCGCGACCGGCTCGAGGAGCTGATCGGCGGCTACGACGGGATCGTCTGCTCGGACCGCTGGTGGGCCTATGACCACCTCGATCCCGAATGCCGCCAGGCCTGCTGGAGCCATCTGCGGCGAGACTGGCGCCGCCACGCCGAAGGCCTCGCCGAGCAGAAGGACTTCGGCGAGGCCGGCATGGCACTCACCGACCGGCTGTTCAAGGCATGGCGCGCCTACGGTGAGCACCAGGACCGCCGCCGGCTGAAGCGCGAGATGGCCCCGATGGTCCTCTTCACCGTGGGTCAGCGTGTCGCGCTGGCGGCGCGAACACTTGGTAGCTCGTGATCCGTGCCCGACGGGCGTGATCGTGGTTCTGGGAGCGGCCGCCGGTCGGGGCGCTGAGTCTCGGTTATCGTGGGAATCCCCGGTCGCTGACGCGCCAACGCTGCACCGAAACAGAAAGGAGCGCTTGATGCCCAGGGCCGACGAGGCGGGCACCATCGCGGCGTGGGCCCGGCGCGGGCGCCGACTCGAGGTCGTCGGCGCCGGCACGACCGTCTGGGAGGATGGGACGGGCGACCCGGTTGTATGCCTGCACGGTGTTCCATCGTCGGCCTTCTTGTATCGCAAGTTGCTGCCCGAGCTGGCGGCGCGGGGACGGCGCGGTGTCGCGTTTGACTTCCCGGGCCTGGGACTCGCCGACAGGCCAAAGGAGTTCAACTACTCGTGGTCTGGGCTGTCGGCCTGGACTGTCAAGGCCATCGACGCCCTCGAGCTCGACCGCTTCCACCTCGTCGTGCACGATATCGGGGGCCCAGTCGGCTTCGACGTCGTCGCGCGGATCCCGGATCCCGTCGCGTCGTTGACCGCGCTCAACACGATCGTGCGTGTCGCGTCGTTCAAGCGTCCGTGGTCGATGGAGCCCTTCGCTCGGCGCGGCATCGGCGAGGTCTATCTGCGCACACTGCACCCGGTCGTGTTCGAACGGCTCATGCGCCTCCAGGGCGTGGCCACGGCGGTACCGGCCTCCGAGCTGCGCGCCTACGTCCCGCTGCTCAAGCGCAAGGACGGCGGCGGCGCGTTCCTGCGGATCATGCGCGGCTTCGAGCGCAGCGAGGCATTTGAACGGCGCATCCTCGCTGCGCTCGGGTCGCGGAAGTTCCCAGCTCAGGTCCTGTGGGGCGAGCAGGACCCGACGCTCAAGCTCGACCCGTACGCCGAGCACGTCCGCCAGGCGCTGGCCGTCGAGACGGTCACGCGGTTACGGGGCAAGCACTTCGTGGCGGAGGACGCCCCGCAGGAGATCGCCGACCATGTCAGCCGGCTGATCGACTCCGCCGACGGCGGCGGCTGACGACCGCCCCTCGTCGTGCGCTGCTGAACCCTCTGCTCGCCAACAGGGTCAGACGAATGCCAACCTCTCGAAGGAGCCGATTCCATGCCCCGCACTGCCCTCCCTGCCGTGCTTGCGGTCTCCGCTCTCACGCTGGCCGCATGTGGCGGCTCGAGCGGGTCCGAAAGTGGGGACGAAGGAGGGCCGCGGCCGCAGGCGCCGTCGACGGCCGGGCTGCCGCCGAAACTGGCGGCGAACGTGGAGGACGCGGACACGCTCGTCGGCGAGGGAGAGGACGCGTTCAGGAAGCGGCTAGAAAAGCTCAGAGGTCACCCGGTCGTCGTCAACCAGTGGGCGTCGTGGTGCGATCCTTGCCGCTTCGAGATCCCCTTCTTCCGCTCGATGACGGCGAAGTACCGCAAGCAGGTCGCGTTCGTCGGACTCGACATGCAGGACGACCGCGGCGCCGCCGAGGATTTCATGCGCGAGCTGCCGTCGGGCTTCCCGAGCATCTTCGACCCGGACGCGTCGGTGACTGCGTCACTCGGTGGCGGCCGATCGTCGCCGACGACGTTCTTCCTCGACGCGAACGGCGAGGTGGTCAACCTGAAGATCGGGGCGTACGCCACCGAGGAGCTGCTCGACCGCGACATCGAGCAGTTCGCGCTCGGCAAGAAGGGTTGATCGTGGCCGACCCCGCCGCGGGCGTCGGCGTCCTCGCCGCCCTGTTCGCGGGGCTGGTGTCGTTCCTGTCTCCGTGTGTGCTGCCGCTCGTGCCCGGCTACCTATCGGCCGTGACCGGCGTCTCAGCCGTCGAGCTCGACCGCGCGCCGGTGCGCAAGGTGCTCGCGCCGAGCCTGCTGTTCGTTGCGAGCTTCTCGGCGATCTTCATCGCGCTGGGCCTCACCGCCACCAGCGTCGGCGGGACCCTCAACGACAGCCGCGACGTGCTCGAGAAGGTATCGGCCGGCCTGATCATCGCAATGGGGCTCTTCTTCATGGCGGCACTTTTCGTCACCAAGCTGAACCGCGAGTGGCGCATCGACGCCCTGATGGCCCGCGCCGGCCGCGGCGGGCCACTAGTCGCCGGGGCGGCGTTCGCGGTCGCCTGGACGCCCTGCGTCGGGCCGACGCTGGGGGCGATCCTGAGCGCCGCGGCGCTCGCGGAGTCCACCGGACGAGGAGCACTGCTGCTCGTCTTCTACTCCGCGGGCCTGGCGATCCCCTTCCTCCTGACCGCGGTGGCGTTCTCGAAGATGACCCGAGCATTCGCCGTCGTGAAGCGTCACTACCGCCTGATCATGGCGACCGGCGGCGCGGTGCTGATCGCCATGGGCGTGCTGATCTGGACCGGCGAGCTCTTCCAGCTCAACATCGAAGCCCAGCGCTTCCTCGACGGGCTGGGACTGAACTTCTTCAACGATGTCTGAACCGCGGGCGGATGCACGAAGCCGTCCGCGCCCAGAAGCCACAGCGACCCGCGGTGGGCGGACCCGCATCAGCTTCGGTCTCGCTGTCCTGTTTGCGCTCCTGCCGTCACTCCTAGCAGCGAGCGGCGCGCTGAGGATCCAGGTCGTCGCGGCGGCAGCGGGCGCGCTGCTGGCGACGACTGGCGCGGTCCTCGGAACCGTGAGCTGGCCGAAACGCCGCCAGTCGGAGGTCCACCACCTGCTGTTCGCCGTCGGCTTCTTTCTTCTTTGCGCAGGAGTGGTGGGAATGCTCGCCGGCATCGGCCTGTACCACTGAGGCGGCGCCGAGACCTGAACCGATGGGGCGCCCGCCGGGTCGAAGAACCTGGCGCAGATGTTCCCTACGACGAACCTCCGACGCAGGACCGCGTTCCTGCTCCTGCTCCTGCTCCTTGCTGCCGGCGTCGCCGGCTGCGGTGGGTCAGAAGCCGGCGGCCAGTCCGAGGGCGTCGATGGGTCGCAGGAGCTGCGCATCAGTAAGGCGGGCTGGAAGACCGATTTCTCAAAGAGCACCGTTCCGCTTTCCGAGTTCCAGA
Organism: Thermoleophilaceae bacterium; assembly: GCA_013812005.1. Classification (GTDB taxonomy): domain Bacteria; phylum Actinomycetota; class Thermoleophilia; order Solirubrobacterales; family Thermoleophilaceae; genus JAAYBF01. Next base: position 919 of record JACCUE010000201.1, on the reverse strand, counting down.
GCGGGGGGCCGGGCCGCGACGGGATACCGCCGATAGACGATCCGAAGCCCACCTCCCAGGTAGAGGCAGAGGCCTGGCTCGAGGATCGCGAGCCCGTTCTCGCGGTGGAGGTAGGCGACCAGGTGCGGGCCTACCCGATCCAGATCCTGATCTGGCACGAGATCGCAAACGACCAGCTCGGCAATCGGCCGATCGCGGTCACGTTCTGCCCGCTGTGCAACTCGTCCGTGGTGTTCGACCGCCGGCTCGAGGAGCGAACGCTCACCTTCGGAACGACGGGCAACCTACGTAGGTCAGACCTCGTGATGTGGGATCGGCAGACCGAGAGCTGGTGGCAGCAGCTGAGCGCCGAGGCCGTTGTCGGCAAGCTGGCCGGCAAGAAGCTCGAGGTGCTGCCCTCACAGACTTTGAGCTGGGCCGACTTCAAGAAGCGCTACCCGCAAGGCGACGTGCTGTCCCGCGACACCGGCACGGAGCGCGACTATGGGCGCAACCCCTACCAGGGCTACGACGACCCCGACAGCCAACCGTTCCTCCTTGACGGCGAAGCCGACGAGCGGCTGCCGCCCAAGGAGCGGGTCGCGGCCGTCACCGCCGGGGAGGAGACGGTCGTCGTCCCGTTCAGCCGGCTCGAGAAGGAGCCTGTCGTGAACGAGCAGGTGGCAGGCAAGCCAGTCGTCGTCTTCTTCAGCGCGGCGTGGTCTCGGCGCTCGACGCGGGATCGATCTCGGACTCGAAGGACGTCGGTACGGCCGCGCATTCGAGCGCGTAGCCGACGGACGCACATTCGAGTTCGAGTGGCGTGAGGACCGCTACGTGGACCGTCAGACCGGGTCGTCTTGGGATATCACCGGCCGGGCGGTCGAAGGGGAGCTGCGCGGTGAGCGGCTCGCAGCTGTGCGCCACGACGAGCAGTTCT
>JACCUE010000184.1 GCA_013812005.1 Thermoleophilaceae bacterium | reverse complement strand
GAGGTCGCCCATGAGCGCCTCGCCGGAGAGCTTGAGAAGGATGCGACGGAACTTGGCGGAGCCGCCCGGTGAGGAGTCCTCTAAAAGATCTGGCACGGACGCCGGATCTTCCGTATCGCTCACCGCTTACTCGCCGATCCGGAAGCGCGCGGTGCGGCGGATCACCACGTTCTCGCCGGTGCTCGAGGACAGCGCGGCCCTCATCTCCTCGATCGTGCGCCCATCGTGCTTGTCGGCGTTCACGTGGGTCTGGTTGAGCAGCACGCTCTCTTCGAGCCACTTGCGCATCCGGCCCTCGGCGATCTTTCGCTGGACCTGCTCGGGCTTGCCCTCCTCGCCGGCCTGGTCGGCGAACACCTTCATCTCGGCGTCGCGAACCTCCGGCGGCACCTCATCCTCGGAGACGTAGATCGGGCCGGCCGCGGCAACGTGGGAGGCCACCTCCCGGGCGAACTCGGCGAACTCCTCATTGCGGGCCACGAAGTCGGTCTCGCAGTTGACCTCGACAAGAGCGCCCACCTTGCCGTTGTGGTGCACGTAGCTGGTCACAAGCCCCTCGCCCGCTGCCCGCTCGCCGCGCTTGGCGGCTTTGGCCTGGCCCTTGACCCGCAGGAGGTCGATCGCCTTGTCCATGTCGCCGCCGGTCTCTTGGAGAGCGGACTTGCAGTCCATCATCCCGGCGCCCGTGCGCTCGCGCAGCTCCTTCACGTCCTTCGCGGAGATCTGCACGCTCACGACGATTCTTCGTTGGGGTCGAACACCCGCTGCTCGCTGGGGGGAGTGGCGGGCGGCGGTGGGGCCATCCGCTGCACGGCCGGCTCGTTCTCCGCCGCCGCCTCGGCGGCCTCGCGCTTGGCCTGCTCCTCGGCCTCGCGCTTCGCAGCCACCTCGGCCTCACGGCGCGCCTGCTCCTCGGCTTCGCGCCGGGCCGTCTCCTCGGCCTCTCGGCGAGCAGCCTCCTCCTCGTCGCGGAAGCGCTGGTGCTCCTCGCCGACTACGCCGGCGATGGCCTCCACGATCAGCTTGCAGGAGCGAATCGCATCGTCGTTGCCTGGAACCACGTAGGTCACCGGGTCCGGATCGCAGTTGGTGTCCGTGAGGGCGATGATCGGGATGTTGAGGCGCGTTGCCTCGCGCACCGCGATCGTCTCGGTCTTCATGTCGCACACGAACAGCGCGTCGGGCGGGCGCTGCATGTGCGCAACCCCGCCGAGGTTGAACTCGAGCTTGTCGCGCTCCTTGGTCGCGGTGATGCGCTCACGGGTGGGCAGCAGCTCCAACGTGCCGTTCTCGGTCCAGTCGCGCAGCTCGTGCAGGCGCTTGATGCGCTTCGACACCGTCTGGAAGTTGGTGAGCAGCCCGCCGAGCCAGCGCCTGTCCACGTAGGGCATGCCTGCTGAGCGCGCGGCCTCGGCGATCGTGTCGCGGGCCTGCTTCTTGGTGCCCACGAAGAGGATCGTCCCTCCGCGCGAGCCCACGGCGGAGGCGAACTCCTGGGCGCGTGCGAGCAGGACCTCCGTCCTCTGCAGGTCGATGATGTGGATGCCGCTGCGCTCGCCGAATATGAAGCGGCGCATCTTCGGGTTCCAGCGGCGCGTCTGGTGGCCGAAGTGAACGCCGGCCTCCAGCAGCTCCTTGAGTGTGACCTGAGCCAACTGAATCGTCTCCCTTGTGGTGCGTCATGAAGTCTTGGCAGGGGCGCCAAGTCCTTCGACTGTGTCCCTCCACCGGCTGCTGCGCGGACCCGGATGCCTTGCACAGGCCCCGGGCAGGGCCGCGCCGGCCCGGTGGGGGTTGGTTTGAACGTGCGCTCGGAGCATACGCAAGATCGGTTGCCCGTCTGCGTTGCCACCGATGGCCGCCCTCTTGCCCCATGGGCCTCAGGCCCGAGAGGGGAGCCGGCGCCAGGTTTCGTAGGCCGGTCGCGTCGTGCCCGGAACGAGCGGCTCGCGCAGCCCCGAGTCGTAGCCGAGGTCGGTGTACATCAGGTAGTTGGTCACCATCTCGATGCCCGGGCCGTCCGGGCCGGTGTCGCTGTCGTGGCGGTCCCAGTTGCGGCGGATCAGCTCGGCCTGGAGCTCCAGCGCCGCCTCGGGGTCGGGGGCGCGCGCGCGCGCCAGCAGCCGGTTGACCCTCACGCCACCCTCGGTCAGCCACACGCCGGGCACGACAGGGTCGGTCCCACGCCAGCCAGACCAGCGGCCGGTCAGCATCTCGCGCACTTCCGTGGCCCGGCTCGGGCCCTCGGGCGAGTGGTCGCCCGGATCCGCTTCCATGTCGATGTAGTTGTGGTGGGTCCAGATGAACTGTGGATGCGCCGCGAATCCGATGCCGTCGAGCTCGGACAGCAGCGCGGGCACGAAGTCGGAGTAACTGCCGAGCAGGTCCCCCGTGGGCCCGACGATGTCGGCCAGCCCCGGAGCCCCCAGTGGCGAGGGGTGGCCGTGCTCGGCGGCTATCTCCTGTGCGGCCTGCATCATCCGTGCGCAGTAGCGCACGGCGCTGTCCGGCCCGCGCTGGGGCCACCACTGGTTGTTGGGCTCGTTGAGCAGGTCCAGCACCAAGCCCCATCCGTGCCCCATGTAGCGTTCGTAGAGAAAGCGGACCCACCGGCCCCACCATCCGTCGGGCCCCATCTGCTCGAATGGGGGGAGCCGGAAGACCAGCAGCTTGCGGGGCGCGTCGAAGTTATGCGCGGCGATGGCCTCGGCGGAAACGCGCTGCGCGGTCTCGAACTCGAAGTCCTCGACGCTGAAGCGCCCCGAGACCACCTCGGCCGTGCCGTTGGCCCAGCGGGGAAAGGAGTAGCTCTGCAGGATCACCCCTACGGGCGGATCCTGGGCCCTGGCGTGGGCGATCTGGGCGTCGAGGGACGCGATGTAGGCCAAGCCCGGATTGGACGCCTCGCCCAACTGCTCCCACGGCACCTGGTCCGGGGGCAGCGGCTGCATCAGGTCCCACCGCGCCCACAGCTTGATCCAACGTGTGCCCGTCTCCTGCACGAAGCCATCGTTGCCGTGGAAGCGGTAGTCCTGCGCGTAGCCCTCCGGCTGCTGCAGCCGGGGCGGATTGGGGGTGGGCGGCGGCCCGAAGCTCACGCACTTTCGCAGCCCAGAGGACATCTGCATCAACCCCGGTCGGGCGCGTAGGGCGGGCCGGCCAGCATGAACGCCTCGCCTGCCAGGACGCGCCGGCGGTTGCCGCGCGTGCCGAAGCGGGCGTCGAAACGCGGATCAGCGCCGGCGTCCTCATCGGTCAACAGGCGCCGCGCTCCGCCGGCCGCGGCGACCTCATCGAGCACGAGGTCGGCCATGGGCCGCAGCCCGGCATTGCGCGAATACCAGCCTGAGAACGCGGCGGTGCCCTTTCTGACGTAACCCCTGCGGGCCCGACCGCCTTCGAGTGCCGCCACTGCGGCCACGAGCTCGGCGTAATGGCGCCGGCGCTCATCCCCCAGGGCCGTGACGTCGGTGCCCGTGCTCGCCGCCTCGCGCCATGACGGCCACAGCCCGGCCACGCCGGCGGCCACCGCGACGACGCCCCCGCGGGCGAGGAGGGCTCTTCGGGTCAGAAGCGTCATCGGACCATGACGGTAACCATCGGACGTGGCGTGGGTCTCGGACCGAGGCCGGAGGAGCGCAGCGCCCCGGACGCGAAACGAGGCGACACGGTGGTCGCCTCGTCTCGAGTTCAGCCTCCGTCTGGCCCTTCGGAGACTGGGTCCCGCCGGGCCACCTCGAGTGCTCGGAGCAGATCGGCGGGTGGTTTGGACTCGCACGACATCTGTGCCCGCGTGACGGGGTGCCTAAACCCAAGTTGGTGGCTGTGCAGGAACTGGCGCGTTAGCCCCAGTCTGTGGCCACATGTACCCCCTCCGTAGTCGGCGTCCCCGCACACCGGCAGCCCGATTGCGGCAAGGTGCGCGCGGATCTGGTGGGTGCGACCCG
>JACCUE010000187.1 GCA_013812005.1 Thermoleophilaceae bacterium | reverse complement strand
AGGCATTCGGACTCCTCGACTCGGTGCGCTTCGACCCCGCCGTGCAGCCGGACTGGCCGTCCTCGGGCTAGAGGTAGCCGAGGGGATCCACGGGCGTCCCGTTGACCCTGGTCTCGAAATGCAGGTGATCGCCGAACGACGCCCCGGTGTTGCCCACATACCCGATCACCTGTCCCTGGCTGACCGAGGCGCCCGCCGAAGTGGCATAGCCCGACTGGTGCGCGTAGCAGGTGCTCAACGAGCCGGCGTGCTGGACGCAGGTGTAGTTGCCGTAGCCGCCGGTGTACGCCGCGAGGACCACGCTGCCCGAATCGGCCGCCCGGATCGGAGTGCCACTTGGGGCGGCGATGTCGATGCCGGCGTGCAGGCGCCCCCAGCGCAGACCGAAGGGTGACGTGATGGTCCCGTTGATCGGCCAGATCAGGCCGCCGCCCGAGCCCGGCGTGATCGGACCGGCGGGCGGGGCCGCGGGATTCGCGAGCTGCTGCGCCACCTTCGCCTGCGTGGCCTCCAGCTCCTCCAGATCGCCCTCCAGGCGCACGCGGCTTCCCCGCACGTCGCTCAGAGCCCCGCGCCGGTCGCTGCGCACGGTGACCAGCTCGCCCTGCGCGGCGGCCAGGCGGTCACGCGACGCGGCGATCTCGTTGCGGCGGCTGAGCACCACCTCCGCGGCTTCCTGTGAGACCTGCTCCAGCTCGGCGAGCTTGGCCTCCTCGCGCTCCGTGCGGGCCTTCAGCGCGCGGACGCGCTCGACGATGTCGCGATCCTGGTCGGAGATCCGCTCGAGAAACTCGGTGCGCTCCAGCAGGTCGTCGAAGCCGTCGGCCTCGAGCACCACGGTGAGCGCGTCCGGCTGGTCGGCCTTGTAGAGCTCGATCAGGCGGTCGGCCAGGGCCTCGCGGGCCAGCTCGAGCTTGGCACGGGCGCGCTCGAGCCGGTCACGCGCCACCTCGAGCTCGTCCCGCACGCGTAGGAGCTCGGCCTGCTTGGCGTCGAGCTCTGTCTGCACCCCGGCCAGTTGCTGCTCGGTGCCGTTGATCTCTCCCTGGAGGCTGTCGATGCGGTTGTCATAGCGCTGAATGGTGGTCGAAAGCACACCCTCGACCTGCTTCTTCTTCTCGACCTGTCCGCGCTTCTTGTCAATCCGCTCGGACAGGGGAGCGGACTGCCCGGGGAGGGGCAGCAGGAGGTAGGCCGCCAGGGCCAGCGCGATGGGTACCCAGAAGGTCTTCTTCAACATGACGAGCGGAGGGCCAGTTCACCCTCGACAGATGGCGCTGTTTACCTGCGTTATGCAGGCAATTCCAGCGCTCGAGACTCGGGCAACCTAGCACGCAGTCGTCGGTTCTAAGCCCCGAATCCTGCCCCTGCAAGGGATCCTGCGGCGAAGGACTTCGGGATGGATGCCGGATCCTTCGACCGGCGATCCCCGCTCACTACACTTCTTTCCATGGCGACCCAGAAGGCGATCTTCCCCCGAGATACAGGCCTTCAAGTGCGCATGCTGCTCACGATGTTCCTGCTCGGGCTGCTCTACGTGGCCTTCGCAGGGGTGCTGTTCCAGGCGGGCGCCGGCGTCGGCGTGATGGTCGTGGTGATCGGCGCGCTCAGCCTCTCCCAGCTGTTCCTCTCGGACAAGCTGGCGCTGGCCTCGATGGGGGCCAAGGAGGTCTCACCAGAGGAGGCTCCGGGATTGCACGCGATGATCGAGCGCCTCTGCATCCAGGCCGACCTGCCCAAGCCGAAGATCGCCGTGGCTGACATCGACGTGCCCAACGCGTTCGCGATGGGGCGATCACAGAAGAGCGCCACGGTGTGCGCCACGACGGGCCTCATGCGTACCCTCTCGCCGGCGGAGCTCGAAGGCGTGATGGCGCACGAGCTGGCGCACGTGAAGAACCGCGACGTGCTGATCATGACCGTGGTCAGCTTCTTTGCGAGCATCGCCTCGATGATCATGCAGTTCGCGTTCTTCTTCGGGGGCGGGGGCGACGACGAGGACGGCGGCATGCCCTTCATCGTGATCCTGCTGGCCTCCTTCGTGGTCTACATCCTCTCGTTCTTCTTGATGCTCGCCCTGTCGCGCTACCGCGAGTTCTCCGCCGACCGCGGAGCCGCGCTGGTCACCGGCCGCCCGAGCGCCCTGTCGTCGGCCCTCATGCGGATCTCGGGCGCCATGGAGCAGGTGCCCACGCAGGACCTGCGCGAGGCCGAACGCATGAACGCCTTCTTCATCGTGCCCGCGAGCGTGAAGGGCTCGATCAAGACGCTCTTCGCCACCCACCCGCCGATGGAGAAGCGCATCGAGCGCCTGCAGCAGCTCGAGGGCCAGCTCCAGGGCGGCGCCGCGTAGGTGGGTTTCTTCGACGCTCTGCTGGGCGGAGGAAAGAAGCTCAAGGGCGTAGCGCCCGACCGCCTGTTCGCGATGACCACCGCCCACGTGACGCTGCAGACGGGGCTCGGGATCGAGAGCGCCGGCTCGGCCGGCATCGTCTTCCAGCCGATCAACACCGCGGACTTCGACGAGATCCTGCGTGACGCGCACGAGCTGCTCAGCGGGGTGAGCGAGGAACAGGAGTCCGAGCTGGAGTCCGCCGACGACGGACACGGCTACCGCTGGATCATCCTCCGCGACCCCGACTTCGAGGACCTGGTGGTGTCGCTGAACACCATCTCCACCGAGCTGCAGGGCGGGGGCTACGGTGACCGCCTGCTGGCCGCCGTCTTCCCGTTCGAAGAGAAGGGCAACCGTGTCTACTTCATCTACAACTTCAAGCGTGGCTCGTTCTACCCCTTCGTGCCTTCAGCCGGCACTCAGCAGCGTGACACCGAGCGCGAGCTGAGGCTCAAGGCCCAGCTCGAGCGCGAGCTTCCCTTCGAGGCCGAGACCGCGCGTTGGTTCCCGCTGTGGGAGATCCCGCTTTAGGGCACTCGCTCGCCTGACCGCCTCGCGGTCGGCCCCGACGCAGTAGTCGCCTTGACTGCCGTCAGTCGGGGATCAAGCCCTCGCCGGTGAACTCCGCCTGGGCCTCTGTGAAGGAGATGTCGCGGGGCGGCAGGATCACGTCGGACTCCGCCAGCTCGTCGCCGTCCAGGTCCTGACCGTCGGTCTTGACAAGGTCGAGCATCTGGGCCCACAGCTCGCGAAAGCCGGGCTCGTCCCCGGCGTCCACGGCGCCGACTGCCCTGTTGTCGAGCTCGTTGAGGCGCTCGGCGTCCTCGTCGGGGAGCCGGAACTGCCCCTCACCGGCGATACGGACGATCACGCGCCCTCCTTTTTCCCCTGCTCGAGTTGGGGCGAGTCGCCCCCGCCGGCGCCCAGCTCGGCCTTCATCTTCGCCAGTTCGTCGTCTACCTGCGCGCCGGAGCCCATCTGGGCCAGCTCGCGGTCGATGTCGTCCTGACCCGCGCCGAGCTGTGTGATGTCGTCGAAGGTGCCGGCGGCCTCGAGCTCCTCGACTGCACCGGCCCGGGCGCGCATCTGCTCGGTCTTGTCCTCCGCACGTTGGATGGCCAGCCCCAGGTCGGCCATCTCCTCCCCCACGCCGTTCGCGGCCTCGGAGATCTTGACCTGCGCCTCCGCGGCGGAGTACTGGGCCTTGATCACCTCCTTCTTGGTCCGGAAGGTCTCGATCTTCGTGCGCAGCTTCTTCTCGTTGGCGGTGAGCTGCTCCTGCTGGGTCTCCAGCTCGTTGACCTGGGTGTCGAGCGACTGCAGCTCGGTCTGGGCGACCGTCTTGCGCTCCAGCGCGGCTCGGGCGAGGTCCTCGCGACCCTGACCCATCGCCTGGCGCGCCTGGGTGTCGAGCTTGACCACCTGCTGCTCGAGCTTTGTCGACTGCATCTGCAGCCGCTTCTTCGACGTGACGACGTCCGCGATTCCCTTCTTCACGTTCTGCAGCAGCTCAACCTGCTTCTGGTAGCCGTAGTCGAGCGTCTCGCCAGGATCCTCGCTCTTGTCGAGCATCCTGGAGATCTTCGACTTGAACACTGTGGACATCCGACCGGCAAGACCTGCCATATGAACGCGCCTCCTGATGGGCTCGTGGATCGCTGGGGGTACCTCACAGACTAGTGCGTCAAGTTCTCGCCCGGGGCGGCCGCCCGGCGAAACTTCGAGGCCCCTGCGGTGTCGGAAAGGGTGATGGCGCGCATCGTGAGGGCTCTTGGAGCGTCCGTCTCGACGGACGTCGCGGCCCTCACGATTGCAGCGTCATTGGAAAGGGTGCGGTGCTCGCCGGAGAGTCATCCGTCCGGTGCTCGGCCGATCGGCGATCGGCCTGCGCTCCTCCGACAACGTTCCGGCTGCGCTCCTCCCCGGGAGGGTGCGGCTCTAGGCGATGTCGCCCTCGGCGGGCGGAGGCTCGCCTAGCTGGCGCCACTCGGAGAACTTGCCGTCCTCGAAGCGGAAGCGCACCCGAGCCGTCCCGCCGTCGCAGCCGCCGGCGGACCCGCCCCGCAGGCGAAAAGCGACCAGCACGGAGTCGCCCTCGTCCTCGACGTCGGTCACGTCGGCCTTGCAGGGCAGGCTGCGGTTGAATGCGACGGCGGCGTCCTCGTCGGGCAGGCGCACCTCCCCGGCCTGCTCGACGATCGCGCCCTCGGCGAAGAAGGACGCGGCCTTTTCATAGTCCTCGCTGTTGAGCGCCATCGACCACGCACGAATCGCCTGGGCCTCGCCGGGCTCCCCCGCCCGAGGCCCGGCGCCCCCCGGCGCCTGGCGCTCGCTCTCCTCCTGCCCTCCGCCGGGGGCCCGAGGCTCGTCGCCATCACCAAGGCTGCAGCCCCCGGCGGTCAGAGCCACGGCCGCGAGCACCCCGGCCGCGCGCTTCAACCCGCCACCGGCTGGGCGCGGTCGGCCCGGTCGTGGTCCTGAGCTGATCGGTAGAAGAAGAACGCCACCGCGAACAGCATGACAACCAGGTCGAGCGCGAGCATCATCCCGCCCGCCACCTGCTGATCGGTCATCGCCGATAGCCCGTGCTCGGGCGCAGTCCGCCCGTAGAGGTCCGGGTAGGCCGGCGAGCGCAGCAGGATGAAGGCCATACCGAGGAACATCCCGGCCAGCCGGGCGCCCACCAGGTAGGGCACCTTCCACAGGTCACCGGGAAGCCGGCGACGGCGGGGCTCGATCACCGACCACCAGACGAGCACCGCGCCGAGCACCAGCGTCTGGTGCTGGAAGGCGTGGACGAAGCCGTTGCGCACCGCGGCCTCGAAGGCGAACCCGAAATGCCAGCCATAGAGAATGAGCACCCACACCGGAATGGCCACGAGCGGACGCCGCAGCAAGCGAAAGAGGGCGCGCAGCCGTCGCCGGCGGGCCAGCGGAACGAGTGCCGGGCGCGGCAGCACGAACGCGTAGACGGGCGACCGGATCCCCACCAGCAGCAGCGGCGCCGAGAGGTCGGCGATCAGCAGGTGCTGGCCCATGTGGGCGATCAGCAGCTCCTCGCTCAGCGGGTCGACCGGGGACAGCAGCGCGACCGCGGTAACCGCCACCCCGGCGTGCCACGCGGCCTGCTGCGCCGGCGGCACGTCGTACCCCCGCCGCCTCAGAACCCTCACAGCGCGCACGTACAGCGCCGTGGCGAGCAGGATCAGCGCGATCACCGCAGGGTCGAAGGAGAACTGCACCGCCGCGGATTGTGACGGCCGGGCAGACCGCGTTGGCAGGGGGCCTACGCGGCGGCAGGCTCCTTGTCGGACTCCAGCGGATCGCCCGGGGCGGTGCCGGGGGCCTGCTGGAGCACCTCCGCCGACTCCTGGAACTTGGCCTGGTGGTCCTGGCGCTGCATCCGCGAGATGACCAGGCGCTGCACCTGAGCCGTGCCCTCGAAGAGCTGGTAGATCTTCGCGTCGCGGAAGAACTTCTCCAAGGGGCAGTCGGTGGTCTGGGCGTACTCGCCCACGAGATCCATCAGCTTGGTGGTGGCCCACATGGTCACGTCGCCGGCCTTGAGCTTGGACATCGAGCCCTGGCCCCCGGTCATCGGAACGCCGTTGCGACCCATCCAGGCGGCGCGCCACACCAGCAGGCGAGCGGCCTCTATCTCGGTGGCCACGTCGGCCAGCACCTGCTGGACGTGCTGCTGCTCGAGCATCGGCCCGTGTTCGTCGGCCTGGCCCTCGAGGTAGGAGAGCGTCCACTCGTAAGCCGCCTGGGCGATGCCGAGCGCCGAGGCGCCCACCATCGGCCGGGTGATCTCGAAGGTGGCCAGAGCGTTGGACTTGCCGCCGCTCTGACCGGACCGGGCGCGCTCGAGCTTGCGGTCGAGCTTCTCCTTGCCGCCAAGCAGGTTCTCCATCGGGATCCGCACGTCTTCGAGCACCACCTCCGTGGTCTGCGAGGCCCGGATGCCGATCTTGTCCTCCTTCTTGCCCTGTGAGAGGCCGGGCGTGCCCTTGGGCACGATGAAGGATGCCTGGCCGCGGTGGCCCAGGTCGGCGTCCACGGTGGCCACGACCACGTTCACGTCGGCGATGCCGCCGTTGGAGATGAACACCTTGGTCCCGTTGATGACCCACTCGTCACCGTCGACCTTGGCGGTCGTGCGCAGCGACTTCACGTCGGAGCCGGCCCCGGCCTCGGTCACGGCGTAGGCGCCCATCTTGATCTCGTCGCCCTCCCCGAAGCACTCGGGGATCCACTTGCCGACCTGCTCGGGCGTTCCGGACGCGGCAATGCCGGCGGCCGCCAGCGACGAGGCCGAGATGGCCAGCGCGATGCCCGCGCAGCCGTAGTGCAGCTCTTCGGCGTAGATCACGCCGAAGAGGCCGCCGGGATCGCTGCCCATCTTCATCAGGTGCTCGACGCCGTGCAGGTTCCACGCGCGCGCTGCCCTGATCACATCCCATGGCACGGACTGCTCGCGGTCGTACTTGTCGGCCGCCGGCCGGATGACCTCGGTCGCAAACTTGCGGCAGTGGGCCTGGAACTCCAGCTGTTCGTCGGTGAGCCTGAAATCCACGTGTAGTCGCCTCCGTTCGGGGCCGGGGAGTCGCTGCCACCCGGCGAAAAGATCGAAATGCATGCGGCTGACTGACGAGTCAACCAACCATTGACTGACCAGTCAACCAACACGGATGCTACCGCTCGGGCCGACCGTGCCGAGATTCTTCGGTGCGGAGAGCCTCCGGTGCGGAGAGCCTCCGGTGCGGTGCTCGCAGGAACAGCGTTCCTGCTGCGCTCCTCCCGCGATGTTCCGGCTGCGCTCCTCAGCCGGTCGGCGCGGCTGGGGCGGCGCGGCGGCTATCGTGCGGCCCCGTGCGCCTGAGGACCTCCCTCGCTCTTCTGCTGACTGCCGCGGCCGGCCTCGGCGGCTGCAGTCTGGGGGACGACGACGACAAGCCGCCGCTCATCCCCGGGCCCTCGTCGAACGACACGGAGGCTGACGAGAAGCTCGGCTTCCCCTCCACGGCAACCAAGAACACCATCCGGGTGGGCGGCGGAGACGCCGCCGCCGACGCTGCCGGGGTGGCCAGCGCGGTGTTCCCCGGCACCAGCGACAGCACCCGGCCGACCGCCGTCGTGCTCGTGGACAAGGACGACTGGCAGGCGGGGGTGACCGGCGCCGCGCTCATGGCCAACCCGATCGGCGCCCCGCTCCTGGTCTCCGACGGCGAAGAGCTATCCGAGGTCAGCAAGGACACTCTCGAGCGGCTCGATCCCAAGGGCTCCGACCTGTCCAAGGACGCCCAGGTGATCCGGATCGGCGACGCGCCTGCCCGGCCCGACGGCTACAAGACAGCGGTGATCGAAGGGAAGGATCCCTACGAGCGCGCAGCTGCCATCGACCGCTTCTTCTCCGCCGCAAAGGGGAGGCCCTCGACCAGTGTGGTCGTCGCCTCTGGCGAGAGGGCCGAGTTCGCGATGCCGGCTGCCGCCTGGGCGGCCCGCTCGGGCGACTCCGTGCTCCTCACACGTGAGGACGAGTTGCCGCCAGAGACCCGCAAGGCCCTTGCCGAGCACGAGAAGCCCGACATCTACGTGCTCGGCCCCGCTGACGTGATCTCCGAGAAGGTGGTCACCGAGCTGAAGAAGCTCGGCAAGGTGGTCCGAATCGAGGGCGACACGGCGGTCGAGACAGCGATCGAGTTCGCCCGCTTCGACGCGGGCCGCAGCGACTTCGGCTGGGGGATCGAGGTCCCCGGCTACAACTTCACCCTCGCCAACACCGCCCGCCCTCTCGACGCCGCAGCCTCCGCCGCCCTGGCCACAAAGGGCGTCTTCGCTCCGCTGCTGCTCACCGACACCGCCGACTCGCTGCCCAAGCCGCTCGAGATCTACCTGCTGAGCGTGCAGCCCGGGTTCGAGGATGATCCCGGCCAGGCGGTGTACAACCGGGTGTGGATCCTCGGGGACGAGACGCAGGTGTCGGTCGCGACCCAGGCGCGACTGGATCAGGTGACCGAGCTGATCCCGGTGCAGGCCAACGCCCCGTGAGTGCGCGCCTCCCGAGGCGCTGCGTTCCTCCCCCGTCGGGCCCTTAGGATTAGCGGATGAGCGAGTACGAGCAGCCTGGGCGCTTCGAGCGCGAGCCCACACCCGAGGACGTGCGCCAGCTGATGGGCGCCTCGGCCCCCCACTTCGCCCCTCACCTGCGCAACCGCATCCAGACCCTGATCCGTGGCCTTGCTCCCGATCACCCCGCCCGGGTGGAGGGTGAGCGTGGGATCGCCCGTCTCGATGAGGTGGCCATGGGAGCTGAGCGCCGCGGCGAATCCGGCCATGGCGAGCCCGGCATGCCGAGCCTCCGCGCCCGCCCCGATCCCGCCTGACCGGCCCGCCGGGCCGAGAACACCCGACGCCGTTGGCGCATTCGCGGCATCGCCCCTACGCTGGAGTCATGCCACTCCTTCGGTTCGCGTTCGCCTGTCTGCTCGCCGCGCTCCTTCTTGTGCCCGCCGCGAGCGCCCAGGCGCCTGCACGCACGATCTCGGTCACCGGCGAGGCTTCGCTCACGGCCGCCAACGACACAGCGCGGGTGGGCTTCGGCGTAGAGGGCCGCGGATCCACGGCGCCCATGGCGCTGCGCAGGAGCTCCGCTCGGCTGAGGCGGGTGCTGACCGCGCTGGGGGGGCTCGGCGTCGCCACCGGCGACCTCCGCACGCGCAGTGTGAGCGTTTCGCGCCGCCGCGACCGGCGCGGCCGTAAGCTGCCTGGCTACATCGCGCGCGGAGGGGTGAGCGCCGTGGTGCGCGACGTAAAGCAGACCGGCACGGTGATCGACGCCGGCGTGAACGCCGGGGCGACATCTGTGACCGGCCCCGACTTCTTCATCGACGACCCGCAGGCGCTGCTGCGGCAGGCACTCGTGGTGGCCTTCCGCGATGCGCGTTCCAAGGCCGCGGAGCTGGCGACCGAGGCGGGGCTGACGCTGGGGGCTGCGGTCCGCATCCGCGAGAGCAGCTTCGTGGGGTCGGAGACCGACACCGGGCCTCAAGCGGACTCCGCCCCCGGCGAGGTCCGGGCGGGACCGGCGCCCGCCCCCACCCGCCCCGGACGCGCCCGGGTGTTCGGGACCGTCTACGTCGTCTTCGAAGCGCGCTAGACGGCGGAGGAGCGCAGGCCGACCGCCGCACGGCCGGCTCTTCGCGAGCACCGCACCCGTGGTCAGCTCGGCGCCGCCGCGGCTGGGCCGAGACCTGACAGCTCGGCCACCCTCTCGCGGTGCTCGCGGGCGGAGCCGAAGAGCGCGCCGTCGACCTTGGCGCGCTTGAGGAAGAAGTGCAGGTCGTGCTCCCAGGTGAAGCCGATGCCGCCGTGGACTTGCAGGGCCGACGCAGTCACGTTCCAGCCGGCGTCGGAGGCGCCGGCCTTCGCCATCGCCGCGGCCAGCGGAAGCGTCTCGGGCTCGGCCTCGGCTGCCCAGGCCGCCCAGAGGGTTGTCGATCGCACGCTTTCGGTTTCGCGCAGCATGTCGGCGCAGCGGTGCGAGACCGCCTGGTAGGCGCCGATCGGGCGGTCGAACTGCTTGCGGTCGCGGGCGTAGGAGACGCTCATCTCCATCGTCCGCTGGCAGATGCCCGTCAGCTCAGCAGCCAGGGCGGTGGCGATGCGGTCGAGCGCAGGGGCGGGATCGGAGGACAGCGGCTCTCCGTCGCCGGACGGGCGCACCCGCGCGTAGCGCCGCGTGGCGTCGATGGTCTCGACCGGCTCGATCTCGCAGGCGGAGGCCTCGTACACCGTGCCGCCCCCGTGCTCGCACAGCACGATCACCGCGGCGGAGTCGGCGTCGGCGACGAGTGCGGCCTCGCCGTCGCTCGTCAGGCCGGCGGCGCCCCGCGCCTCCCCTGAGGCGATGCCACCCAGCCACCGCGAGGCCTGTTCGTCGCTGCCCGCGTGCTCGAGCACCAGTCCGGCGGCCGCGTTGGAGAAGAACGGCACCGGCGCGAGGCTGTAGCCCAGCTCCTCCATGAGGATCGCCAGCTCGACGGTGCCGAGACCCTGCCCGCCGTGCTCCTCGCCGATGAAGATGCCTGCCCAGCCGAGCTCGGCCAGCTCGGCGAAATGCGAGTCCTCGTAGCGGCCCGCCTCGGCCAGCTCGCGCACCACGTCAGGCTTGAATCGCTGGGCCAGCAGGTCCTTGGCCGTGCGCTTGATCGCCTGCTGGTCGTCGGTGAAGTCGAAGTTCATCGCAGCTTGGGTAGTCCGAGCACGCGCTCCGCGATGAAGTTCTTGAGGATCTCCGTGGTGCCGCCCTCGATCGAGTTGGCGCGGGCGCGCAGGAAGCGGTAGGTCCACTCGGAGTCCTTGGCCAGGCCGTCCTCGCCCTGGATCGTGACGGCGAGCTCGGTGAGCCCCTGGTTGACCGCCGACCACTGCAGCTTGGGAAGCGAGCCCTCCGGCCCGGGGATGCCGGTCTTCATGATCGCGGTCAGGCCGCGCCAGGCGTTCAGCCGCAGCGCCTCGGCCTCGATCAGCAGGGAGGCGATCCCCTGGCGCACGATCGGGTCGTCGGCCACACCGCGCTCTTTGGCCAGCTCGATCAACTGCCCCAGGGCGATCTTCACGCTGGCCGCGGCCGTGGCCCCGAGCCCTGCGCGCTCGTGCATCAGCGTGGTGATGGCGACCGACCAGCCGTTGCCCACCCCGCCGAGCACGTTCTCGTCGGCAATGTAGGCGTCCTCGATGAACAGCTCGCTGAACTCGGCCTCGCCGGTGATCTGGTGGAGCGGGCGCACCTGCACGGCGTCCTGCTCCATGTCCATCAGGAAGTAGGTGAGCCCCTTGTGCTTGGGCGCATCCTGGTCGGTACGCGCCACGAGCATGCACCACTTGGAGACGTGCGCCAGCGTGGTCCAGACCTTCTGGCCGGTCACCCTCCAGCCGCCGTCGGACTTGACCGCGCGCGTCTTCAGCGAGGCGAGGTCCGAGCCTGACCCGGGCTCCGAGAAGCCCTGGCACCAGATCTCCTCGGCGGAGAGGATCGGCTCCAGGTAGCGCTGCTTCTGCTCCTCGGTCCCGTGGGCGATCACCACGGGACCGCCCATCACGAGGCCGAGCAGGTTGGCGGTGGAGGGCGCCTTGGCGCGGGCCATCTCCTCGCCGTAGATCGCCTGCTCTATGAGGGTGGCGCCCCGGCCTCCGAACTCCTCGGGCCACGAAACGCCGGCGTAGCCCGCCTCGTGCAGCCTCTTCTGCCACCC
>JACCUE010000175.1 GCA_013812005.1 Thermoleophilaceae bacterium | reverse complement strand
CACTGGAAGCTGCGCCAGGATCCGCGCGTCACGGTGCTCGAGCGCACCAACGCCCGCAACCTGGGGTGTGATGCATTGCCTTGGCGGCCCGATCTCGTCGTGGCCGATCTCTCCTTCATCTCACTGGCCAAGGCGCTGCCCGCCGTTCTGCGTTGCGCCGCCGATACTTTTGACTGCCTGGCGCTCGTCAAGCCCCAGTTCGAGGTGGGCCGGGAAAAGGTTGGCAAGGGTGGCGTGGTTCGCGATCCCGCCGAGCGGCGCGCTGCGCTCGTTGCCGTCGGTGAGATGGCCCGTGATGGTCTGGGGCTGAGCGTGCTCGTCTACGCCTCGTCTCAGCTTCCCGGGCCCGCAGGCAACCGGGAGAGCTTCATCTGGATCGCCGAGCCGGGGCGCACGGGCGCCGTAGAGGACCTCGAGGCAGCCGCGCGAAGGGTGGAGCCGTGAGCGCCCCGACCCCGCCTCGGTCGATCGTCCTCTTCACCCGCCGCAACCCCGAGGGAACGGCCGACGCCGTGCGTCGTCTGGCGGAGATGTGTGCGGAGGCGAACGTCGAGCTGAGGATCCCCACGGAGGAGGTCCAGAAGCTCGGGCTGTCCTCGGGGCTGTCGGGCGCGGCTCTGGGCGCGGACCCCGATGATCCCGATCTCGCGGTCGTGCTCGGGGGCGACGGCACGATCCTCACGGCGCTGCGTCGTTACGCGGGCCGCGACGTGCCGGTCTTCGCGATGAACTTCGGCGAGATCGGCTTTCTCGCGACGGTGGAACGCGATGGGCTCGACGCCGGGTTCGCCCGCGCCCTGGCCGGGGACTTCGAGGTGCTGGCGCTCCCGGCGCTCAGCGTGGCGACGTCGTCGGGTGACAGGCTGGCGGTGAACGACATCTCCTTTCACCGCCGCCAGGACTTGCGGGTGGGGGAGCTGGGGTACTCGGTAGTCGGCGAGGAGCTGGGAGACGTGCGCTGCGACGGCCTGGTGGTGGCCACCCCGGCCGGCTCCACGGGCTACAACCTGGCCAACGGGGGACCGGGGCGGGCCTGGGGGGTGTCTGGCTACGTGGTGTCCTTCATCGCGCCGCACACGCTCACCGCGCGTGCGCTCGTGGTGGCGCCCAACGATGTGCTGCAGGTTGTCAACCGCTCGCAGAGCGACCCGGTGGACCTGACCACGGATGGGCGGCTCGTCTGCACCCTCGAGCCCCGGGAGCGGGTCGAGGTCAGCTTCCGAGAGGGGCTGGCCCGGCTGGCGCAGGTGCCGGGAGCCACCTTCTACAACCGCATGCGTGAGAAGTTCGGGCGCCTCAGCTACTAGCTGGTTCCCTGCGCTACAGAAGACCGCACGTTCCGTGACAGTCGAGCCCAGAGCCCCCACTCCGTCGGGGTGCGCTGGTAGACAGAGGCGATGCTCCTCGAGTTGCGCATCGAAAACCTCCTGCTGATCGACCGTGCCGAGCTGCGGCCCGGCAGAGGGCTCAACGCGATCACCGGGGAGACCGGCGCCGGCAAGACCGTGCTGGCGCATGCGCTCGACCTCCTGCTGGGCGGCAAGCCGCGGTCGTCGATCGTGCGGCCGGGGGCCAGGGAGGCCTACGTCGAGGGGGTCTTCGAGCTGCCTCCGCGCCTGCTGGAGGTCCCCGAGCTGGCCGACCTGCGCGAGCGGTGCAACGAAGGCGACGAGGGGGAGGTGGTGCTGGCCCGCCGGGTGAGCCCGGAGGGCCGCACGCGCGCCTACGTCCAGGGCCGCTCGGCCACGGCTGCCGACCTGCGTGAGCTGGGGGGCCGGCTGGTGGCCTTCTTCGGTCAGCACGAGCACCGCCGGCTCACCGTGGCGTCGGCGCAGCTCGAGCTGCTCGACGCCTTTTGCGGCGCCGAGCACCTGGCCGTGCGGGGCCGGTTCGCCGAGGCATACACCCGAGTGCGCGAGCTCAGCCGTGAGCTCGAGGAGCTGAGGGGGCGCGCGGGGGCGCGGGATCGCGACCTCGACCTCCTGGCCTTCGAGATCGACGAGATCGATGGGCTGGCGCCCGACGAGGCCGAAGAGCAGGGCCTGCAGGCAGAGCGCGAGCGACTGCGCCGGGTCGATGCCCTGCGGGCGGCCGCCGCCACAGGCAGTGAGGCGATCGTCCCCGAAGACGCCGAAGGCTCAGGGGTAGCCATGCTGTTGGCCGAGGCAGAGCGGATGGCCGACTCCGTCGGCGGCGCCGACGCCCAGCTCGACGCCCTGGCCGAACGGCTGCGCACTCTGCGCCTCGAGGCTGAGGACCTCGGTGCGGAGATGCGCCGCTACCTCGGTGGCCTCGAGGCCGATCCCGGCCGGCTGCACGAGGTCGAGGAGCGCCTGGAGGCCTATGACCGGGTCAAGCGCAAGCACGGAGGCACGGTCGCCTCGGTGCTGGAGCACGCGGAGTCGTGCCGGGTCGAGCGTGACCGCCTGGAGGGCGCCGAGGTGGCTCTCGAGCGCGCCACGGCGGCACGGGCTCAGGCCTTGGAGGAGCGCGTGGCGCTGGCCGCCGAGCTGTCGGCCGGCCGCCGTGCGGCAGCGCCCGAGCTGGCCGAGCGTGTGGGCGAGGAGCTGGCCACCCTCGCCATGGAGGGCGCCTCGTTCTCCGTCGAGCTGGAGCAGCGCGAGGAGCTCGGCGCCATGGGCGCGGAGCGCGTGGAGCTGATGCTGGCGCCCAACCCCGGCGTGGCCGCCGCCCCCGTTCGCGAGAGCGCTTCGGGCGGGGAGCTCTCGCGCGTGATGCTGGCGCTGATGACCGTGGCAGGCGCCTCGGGCTCGCGGACGCTGGTCTTCGACGAGGTGGACGCCGGCGTCGGCGGCCAGACCGCCCGCGCGGTGGGAGAGCGTCTTCGCGCGCTCGGCGACGGGCGGCAGGTGCTCTGCATCACCCACCTGCCGCAGATCGCGGCCCTGGCAGAGACCCACTTCCGGATCGCGAAGTCCGCACCCGAGCCCTCGGCAGGTCAGGTCGCGCTGGCCACCGTCGAGCGGCTGGGTGATCCGGGCGTGATCGAAGAGCTGTGCCGCATGCTCGGAGCCGAGGCCTCCGACGCCGGTGCTCGCCGCCACGCCGAGGAGCTCCTGGCAGCGGCGTGAGGGCCGTCGCCTGCCGGTGTCATCGGTCGCTTGCGTGCTCGCGCACGCGTCGCTCCCTGCTTCCTTGGCAGGCTCGGCCCTCACGCCGCTGCCGGTGTCATCGGTCGCTTGCGTGCTCGCGCAC
>JACCUE010000161.1 GCA_013812005.1 Thermoleophilaceae bacterium | reverse complement strand
CGCGGGCTGATGCGCAACAGCTTGCCCAAGCGCTGGGACAGGTCCTGGCCGTTCCCGTCGGGGTCCCCTGTACCGCCGCCGTCGCCGAAGCCCACGTAGAGCTTGCCGTCGCGCCCGAACTGGATCTGGCCGCCCTTGTGGTTGCCGCGTGAGTGGGGCTCGCGGATCACCCTGCGCCGCGATCCCGGCTGCGTGCGGTTGGGCGCCTTGGCGGAGGCCCGGAACCCATCGACCGCAAGGAAACCGTCGTTGTCCACGTAGTAGACGTAGTAACGGCGGCTGCGCGCGAAGTCGGGCGCAAAGGCCATGGACAGCAGGCCGCTCTCGCCGCCGGTCTGCACCCGGTCGGTGATGTCGAGGAATGGCCGCCTGAGCGTCTTCGAGCCCTGGACGATCCGGATCCGCCCCGCGCGCTCGGTAACGAATCGGCGCATGCGATCTCCCGCAGGCGAGGTCAGAAACGTCGGCTGGGCGAACGTGCCCAACTTCAGGAGCCTCACTTCGGCGCGGGCCTGCGTCGCTTGCTGCCCGCCACCTGTGTGGCCCGAGGGCGCGGCAAAGGAAAAGCCAGTCAGGACAGCCGCCAGCGCCGACAGCGCGAAGAAAGGAAGCCGCGCTCTCATGGAGGCCAGTATGGCTATCGCCTTCCCCGCGCCGGCCGGTTGCACCTCTCCCGCGCCGGATACGTTGTGAAGGACCATGCGGGCACTTGTCACAGGAGCGACGGGTTTCGTGGGCGGGCGGCTCGCCCGCCGCCTGCTCGAGCAGGGAGAGCAGGTGCGGGCGCTGGTGCGCGACGCCGGCCGAGCGTCCGATCTTGCCGAGGCGGGCGCCGAGCTGCACGAGGGCGACGTGCTCGACGCCGAGTCCCTGAGGGGCGCCGGAGAGGGAGTGGATGCGGCGTACTACCTCGTGCACGGGATGGGGCGGGGCTCGGACAGCGGGTTCGCCAAGCGCGAGCGAGAGGCGGCACGCAACTTCGCCCGCATGACCGTCGAAGAGGGCGTCGACCGAGTGATCTACCTGGGTGGGCTGGGCGAGAATCCCATCTCCGAGCACCTCAAGAGCCGCCACGAGACGGCGCAGATCCTCCGCGAGACGGGGCCGCCGCTCACCTACGTACGGGCGGGCATGGTGGTCGGCGCGAGAAGCGAGTCCTACCGCACGCTGCGCCATCTGGTGGCACGCCTGCCGGTGATGCTGGCCCCCGCTTGGCTGCGCACGCCGACCCAGCCCATCGACGTCGACGATGCGGTGGCATATCTGGCCGCCGCCGCGGAGGAGCCCCGCTCGGCCGGCCGCGAGGTGCAGATAGGAGGCCCCGAGGTGCTCTCCTACGGCGACATGCTCGACCGGATGGCGCTGGCCCTCGGGCGCCGGCCCCGTCCCAAGATCCCGGTACCGCTTCTGTCGCCCTCACTCTCGTCGCGCTGGATCGGCCTGGTGACCCCGGTCGACGTCGGCGTGGCACGCCCGCTGATCGAGGGCCTTTCGACGGAGACGGTGGTGACCGACCCGTCGGGAGCCGCGCTGTTCGACATCGAGCCGATCGCTCTGGACGATGCGCTGGGGCGAGCCGTCAAGGAGGAGGAGTCTTAGTACCCTGTTGTTCTGCCACGGGCTGTGGCGCAGCCTGGTAGCGCGCTCCGTTCGGGTCGGAGAGGTCCCCAGTTCGAATCTGGGCAGCCCGATCACCCTGAGCTCAGTCGAGTCCGTCGAGCGCCACCGTCGCATCACCGTAGCTCTCCCCCGGTACCCGCAGGTAGATCTCCCCGCGACCGAAGCGGTCGAGCTCCCAGTCTGCGGTCAGCGCGACCTCGAAGCCCAGCTCACGGAGCTGGCCCGCGAACGCTCTCGCCGTCTCCACGTCCTCGAAGTCGGCCACCGTCTCCCACTGGTCGAAGCGGCCGTCGCCCACGTGAAGATCGAGCGGCCTCCGAGCGCGGGTTCCGCGGCGCCGAAACAGCCGCACCCTACGCCGCGACGGCGTTGTAGTAGCGCACGGCCAGGCCGGTGAGCAGGCTCTCGAAGCAGGCCTCCGCACTGAGGTCGTGCTCCTCGGCGTAGGCGCGGATCCCAGCCCGCTCGATCGCCTCGCTCTGGGCGATCACCTCGTCGACGAGATCGGGGTGCTCGTCTGAGAAGTAGGCCCCCATCGAGTAGAGGCTGGTGTCCATGAGCGACTCGAGGAACGAGTCGTTGTGCGTGCTGCTCTTCCCCTTCGCCATCGCGCGCTTCAGAGTAACCGCAGCGTCGCGCGCCGCAGGACGAAACTTGTCCTACAAGGCCTTGGCGCTCCCCAGCGATGCGCCCACAACCCCGGCAGGATCGGGAGCCGACGCGGGCGCAGTGAGAGCGGGGGCGCCAGCTCCGAGCTCGATCGACGGCGGTAAGGCGGGAGCCGGAGCGGGAGCGGGCAGCGACCCGGTCGCAGGCATCGCCCCGCCGGACGGCGGGGCGGCAGAGCCACCATCGAGCGGATCACCAACCGCGGGCAGGCCCGCC
>JACCUE010000134.1 GCA_013812005.1 Thermoleophilaceae bacterium | reverse complement strand
GGCGGGCTGGCGGTGGGGCTGGCGATCTGGGCGCTGTCCACGCCCGGCGACGTGCCTCAGGGAAAGGCCGGCTGGGGCCGGCTGGTCGGCGCGCTGCGCGTCCGGGCGCTCTTAGTCGCTGTCTGGCTCGTGGCGCTTCCCGCTCTGTTCTCGGGCACCATCGGCGTGCTCGTGCCGCTGCGCCTGGACGACCTCGGCGCCGGCGGTGTCACCGTCGGCGCGATATTCCTCGCCGCGGCGGCGGTCGAGGCGGTCCTCAGCCCGCTGCTGGGGCGCTTCTCCGATCGCCGTGGCCGTCTGCTGCCGCTACGCATCGGGCTGGGCGCCGCTGCCGTGGCCGCGGTGCTGCTGCCTCTACCGGGCGCCGTGTGGCTGCTCGGCGCGATCGTGCTCTTCGCGGTCGCGGCGCTGGGCATGTTCTGGGCACCGGCTGCCGCGCTGCTGTCGGAGCGCTCCGAGTCCGCCGGGCTCGACCAGGGCTTCGCCTTCGGACTGATGAACCTGGCCTGGGCCGCCGGTCAGGTCGTTGGCGGCGCCGCCGGCGGCACGCTGGCAGGCGCGACTGCAGACGCCCTTCCCTACGCCCTGCTCGGCCTGCTCTGCGCGGGCACGCTGGTGGCGGTGAGCCGATCCCGCCACGCTGCTCGCGGGCGCGAACGCTCGCCGGCCTCCGCGTAGCCGGCCTGGGCTACTGCCTGCCGCAGGTGGGCCAGGGGTCCGTGCCGCGGTCGCGGTACAGCCGCAGTGCGATCCGATCCTGGTGGGACTCCGAGGCCTTGGCGGGGTCGCTGCCGCGGCCGCCGTAGGCCTTCCAGGTCTCGCGCGCGAACTGGAACTTGCCCCTGTACTGGCCGCTGGGGGAGACCGCCGTGGGGTCGCCGCCTGACTCGCACTGCGCGATTCGCCGGAGCACGCGCGGAAGCCTGACCGAGCGCTCGTCGTCCACCGGAGAGCCACCGGCCGGGGCTCCGCCGCTGCGTCCACCGGGATGGATCACGCTGTCGCGGCTGAAGCGGCGAAGGCCGAGGGCGCGGCGGGTGATGGGACCGACGATGCCGTCGGCGGTCAGCCCGCGGCGGCGCTGGAACCGGCGTACCGCTCGATTGGTCTGAGGGCCGAAGACCCCGTCGGCAGTCAGGCCCAGGCGCCGCTGCACCCGCCGAACGGCGCGGCCGCGATCACCCTTGCGCACGGTCACCGTGCTGCTCGACGCAGCGGCCTCGGCGCTGGGCTCATCGGCGATGGCGGTGGAGGTGCCGACACCGGCGCCGCTCAGCACGGCGGCGGCAAGGAAGAGCGGCACGGATCGGCGCAATCGGCCAGAGACTGCTATGTCACCCACGGACTTTGGACTCCTCTTTCCTGATGCCTACGGGGTGAGCTGACGGGCTCGCGCTGGAAAGTGCGCTACGCCGCAATGCAGGCGGCGATTCGCCCCGGGGACCGGAAAGCACTTCCGATCCCGATGGGTCCCCCGTTCCCCGGCGCTCAGGGCGACGGAGACTCGGCTGGTTCAATAAGCAGTGGAGTATGAAAGCAGATCGCGCGGCCGGAGTCGCCCGACCGGATCTCTCAGGTGCCCGTCCGAGGGTCCCGATCGCCGGCGGAGGGGTCGTCGACCACGGTCGCGTCCTCGATCCGCGCATCCCTGTCGCGGTAGGGGGCGAGCAGGTCGTCGACGATGTCCGTGACGCTCGGTCGGGGCTGTTGGGCCCCCGGCGGCTGCGTCACCAGGTCGTCGTCCGTGGCCTCATCGGCTGGTGGCGGCTCAACCGTGGGCTCCTCCACCGAAGGCAACTCGACAGTGGACTCCTCCACGGACGGCTCCTCCACGGACGGCTCCTCCACGGGCGAGTCTTCGATGGGCGGCGGCTCGATCGGGGGCTCCTCAATAGGCGGCCGTTCGACCGGAGGCTCCTCAATAGGCGGCCGTTCGACCGGGAGCTCCACCTCAGGCGACGGCTCGATCGGGAGGTCCACCCGAGCCGACGGCTCGGCCACCAGTTCCTCCATAGGCGGCGGCTTCACCGGCAGCTCCTCCACCGGCGGCGGCTCGACTGGGGGCTCCACCTCAGGCGACGGCTCGACCGGGAGCTCCGCCTCAGGCAACGGCTCGACCGGCAGCTCCACCCCACCGAAGCCCTCAACAGCGGCACCCTCCTCGACAAGCGTCGGTCCCACGACGGCGGCCGGCTCGGCCGCGGGCTCCGGTGGCCGGCCCGGCATCAGCTCGGCGTGACCGAGCCCGCCCCCGCGCCGGCGCGCCACCCGCGCGACAGCGACTCCGGCGGCGATGAGCAGAACGGCACCCCTGGCGACACGTGCGACTCCCACGGCATCGACCATAGCGCCGCGTCGGGGCGACGGCAGCGAACGCCGCCGTCACCGGGGCGCAAATCTCCGATTAGCGCCGACGAACCAGCTCACTCATGCCCGGCCAAGCTCACCACCTTCTCAGGCGATCGCCGTCGTAGGCGCGGGCTCCAGCGCCAAGTCGAGCACCTCGTCGATCGTCATGACCGGATGGAAGGTCATCAGCTCACGCACCTCCTCGGGCACCTCGTCGAGGTCACCGCGGTTGCGCTCGGGGATGATCACGTCCGTGAGCCCGGCCGCGTGCGCGGCGAGCACCTTCTGCTTGAGACCGCCGATCGGCAGCACCCGGCCCTGGAGCGTGACCTCGCCGGTCATCCCCACCGTGTGCCTGACCGGCCGCCCCGACAGCAGTGAGGCCAGCGCGGTGGTCATCGTGACTCCGGCGCTGGGTCCGTCCTTGGGGATCGCTCCCGCAGGCACGTGCACGTGGAACTCCCGTCCGTCGAAGGCGTCCTCGTCGGCGCCCACCCGGTCGGCGTGGCCGCGCACATAGGAGAGGGCGATGCGCGCCGACTCCTTCATCACGTCGCCCAGCTGACCGGTGAGCACCAGCGAGCCGCCTTCCGAGCCACCGCCCCGCATCGAGGTCGCCTCGATGAACAGCACGTCGCCGCCCACCGGCGTGTACGCGAGGCCCGTGGCCACGCCCGGCACCGCCGTACGCTCGGCCGCCTCCTGGAAGTGACGCTGGCGCCCGAGCGCGTCGCGCACCGTCTTCGTGGTCACCGCCACCGGGGCCTGCGACTCGTCCGCGGCGATCTTCGTCGCGGTCTTGCGCAGGATCGTGCCCAGCTCGCGCTCCAGCGAGCGTACGCCGGCCTCACGCGTGTACTCGGTCACGAGCGATCTCAGCACGTCGTCGGCGACGGTCACCTCCTCCTCGCGGAGCCCGTTGCGCGCACGCTGGCGAGGCCACAGGTAGTCGCGCGCGATCGCCACCTTCTCCGCGGTGGTGTAGCCGTCGAAACGGACCACCTCCATGCGGTCGAGCAGCGGCGCCGGGATCGTCTCCGCCACGTTGGCGGTGGCGATGAACAACACCTGTGAGAGGTCCAGCTCGACGTCCAGGTAGTGGTCGCGGAACGAGTGGTTCTGCGCCGGGTCGAGCACCTCTAGCAGCGCCGACGACGGGTCGCCGCGCCAGTCGGCGCCGACCTTGTCGACCTCGTCGAGCATGATCACGGGGTTCATCGTCTCCGCGTCGCGCAGGGCGCGCACCAGCCGGCCCGGGAGGGCGCCGATGTAGGTGCGCCGGTGCCCGCGGATCTCGGCCTCGTCGCGAACGCCGCCCAGCGACATGCGCACGAACTCGCGGCCGGTGGCCCGGGCGATCGACTCGCCGATCGAGGTCTTGCCGGTGCCGGGAGGGCCGATCAGCGTCAGGATTGCTCCGGAACGCTTATCCTGCTCGATGCCCCGGTCGCGGCGCAGCTTCATCACGCCGATGTGCTCGACGATGCGGTCCTTCACGTCCTCGAGCCCGGCGTGGTCGGCGTCGAGCACCTCGCGCGCGCCGACGGGGTCGAGGGTCTCCTCGGACCGCTCCGACCACGGCACGGAGATCAGCCAGTCGAGGTAGGTGCGAATCATCGAGCTCTCGCCCGACTGCTCGCCCATGCGCTCGAAGCGGTCCAGCTCCTTCTCGGCCTGCTCGCGCACCTCGTCCGGCATGCCGGCCGCGTCGATCTTGCTGCGGTACTCCTCGGCCACCGAGGCGTCGTCCTCGTCGAGCTCCTTGCGGATCGACTCCATCTGCTTGCGCAGGAAGTACTCGCGCTGCTGCTTCTCGGCGCCGCTCTGCACGTCCTCGCGGATGCGCCGGCGCACCTGCAGCTCGGCCACGCGCTCCTTCTGGAGGGCGAGGGCCTTTTCCAGGCGCTCGGTGACGTCGAGGGTCTCGAGCAGGTCCACCTTCTGCTCATAGGTGAGGTCGGGCGAGTAGCCGGACGTGTCGGCCAGCGTGCCCGGCTCGGAGATCGAGCGCACGAAGGCGGCGATCCGGCCGTCGTCTCCGCGCAGCTCGAGCAGCTCCTCCACCACCGCGCGGTACTCGCGCTCGAGGTCGCGGGTGCGACCGTCCACCGGCACGTCATCAGGGTGAGGTGTCACCTCGACGCGCAGCTCGCCGGCGGCATCGGTGTGGGCGGCGCCCGCGATGCCGCGGTGCAATCCGCTCAGGGCCACGGCACGGCCGCCGCCGGGAAGGCGCACGCGCTCGGCCACCTCGGCCACGGTGCCCACGCCGGCAAACGCATCGTCCTTACGGGGAACGACGATCACGCGTTCCGCGTCGCCCACCTCGATCGTGAGGGTCACGGTCATGTTGGGGAATACGACCGAATCGTCGACCGGTACCAGCAGAAGGCTTTCCATGGCGTCTCTCTTCCTCAGTTACTTACTTGTTGTAAGCATTGTAGCCGACCCGGAGGCCGTCTCAAGGTGTACGCGCCGGGAGACGTGCGAGGCTACGGCGACCATGAGCGAGGCCCCCTCCCCCGCCCGCGAAGCGGCCGCCCAGGCCGCGGTCGAGCTGATCGAGCCCGGGATGGCGATCGGGCTCGGGTCGGGACGTGCCGTGTGGCGCCTGGTCGAGCTGATCCGCGAGCGCTGGCCCGAGGGCCCGGAGCTGCGGGCCGCGGTGGCCTCCGATCGGACCGAGGCGCGCGTCACCGAAGCCGGCATCGAGCTCTTGGAGCTGGACGGCTCTGTCGAGCTCGACCTGGCTCTGGACGGAGCGGACGAGGTGGATTCCGAGCTGCGGCTGATCAAGGGTGGCGGGGGCGCTCTGCTGCGCGAGAAGATCGTGGTGGCCGCCGCACGGCGGTTCGTGGTGGTGGCCGAGAGCTCGAAGCGGGTGGAGCGCCTCGGCGAGGGCTTCCGGCTGCCGGTGGAGGTCGTGCAGTTCGCCTGGCCGGACACCAGGCATCGAGTGGCGGCCCTGCTGCCCGAGCCCGAGCTGCGCGAGGAGGACGGCGCGCCGTTCGTGACCGACGAGGGGCACTTCATCCTCGACTGCCCGCTGCCTGCGGATGTGGACGTGGATGAGCTGGACGTGGCACTCGGGAGGGTGCCCGGCGTGGTCGAACACGGACTGTTCATAGGGGTGACGGAGCGGGCGCTGCTGGGCACGCCGGAGGGCGGCGTCGACGTCCTGGTCGCGGGCTGACGGAGCACCCCGAGGGTTGACTGGGCGCCTCCTCCGCCCTATCCCTGAACGGGCGCGCTCGAGTTCCCGGCCCCCTACTACAGCCCATCCGCCGGCACCTCCGCCCGGCCCGCACGCCGGCGATCACCCGGCGGTCGGGGCAGCAGGCGCACCTCGCGAGCGAAGTTCTGGGCAGCGGTGAGGTAGACCGCCTGGCGCAGGGTCACACGCAGGGTGGCCGTCCCGGAGGCGGTCGCACCCGCCCCCTCGGCCTCGATCCCAGCGACGCCGGCGCCGGCCCCCGCCCCGGCGCGCAGGTCCAGCAGCTCCACGTCCTCAAGCGCGAGCAGCGTGCGTCCCGGGCCCTCGCGCGCGTCGGTCGAGATGAGCACGTCGACCCGGGCGCCGGGAGCCGAGCCGGCCAGTACGTCGCCTCCGGCCACGGACACCTCGACGGCCCTCTCGCCTCGGCGCAGGGGGGCGGGGCCACGCGCCCCAGCCTCTCCGCCGGCGGCCGGACCGAAAACGGCCGCAGTCACGTAGCTGCCCTTCACCAGTGGCGTTGCCACTGGTAGTCCCGTTGCCTCCTGGGCGGTCACCAGGGCGTCCGGAGGAGCGAAGCGCTCGGGTAGCTCGCGCACCGCGACATCCGCTCGTCGTAGCTCCTCTCCCGCGGGCACGTCGCGGGCGGCGGTGAGCACCGGCACCAGCCCGCCGACCGATGCCTCCACTTCCCTCATCCGGCTGCTGACCTCAGAGGCCGCCAGACCCCCGCACGCCAGGGCCAGCGACAGGAAGAGGAAGGCACGCCTGCGTCGTGCCCGCGCCGTCACGACTCCGCCGACTCACCCTCGACTCGCAGCGGCAGCTCGACCAAGGCGACCGTGCCGTGCTCGCCACGGTCGAGCGCCAGC
>JACCUE010000126.1 GCA_013812005.1 Thermoleophilaceae bacterium | reverse complement strand
CGCCCGCCTCTGTCGCCACCGGCACCTCGCCCTCGACGAAGGTCCGGTGCCACTCGGAGAGCTCGAGCAGGCAGTAGAGAATGCGCTTGTGATCGGCGCTGCCGGCGCGGTGGGCTCTCACCAGCCTCCCCACCGTCCCGGGATCGACGAGCTCTCCCAGGGCCGCGCCCCGGGAATAGCGCCGCTCGACCTCCTCGCCCAGCGACTCGCGCAGCCAGGAGTCGTAGGGGGTGGAGAAGCCGTGCTTCTTGCGGTTCACGATCTCCGGACCCACCAGGCGGCTCATCGCCCTGCGGTGCAGTCGCTTGCCCTGGCGGGGTCGCACCCGCTCGCGCGCGGGGATCCGCTCGACGAAGCGCATCAGCTCCACATCGAGGAACGGGACGCGCTGCTCGAGACTCGCGGACATGGACATCTTGTCGGCGCAGATCAGCAGCCCGTCCGGAAGGAACAGACGGGTGTCGAGGTACAGCGCCTGCTCGACCAGGTCCCGGTCACCCACGTCGGCGAGCACGTCCTCGGCCAGTCCGCGCCGCTCGGCCGCGGCCTGCTCGCCGCGACTCGAGACGAGCTCGGCACGGAGCCCGTCGTCGGTGATCTCCACCAGGCGCAACAGACGCTCGGCGTCGCTCATGTCCCCGAGCAGGCGCGCCGCGCGCCGGGCGCGCTCGTTGCCGGCCATCAGTCCCGCGGCGGCGCGGAGAGGGCGCGCCGCCGACCCGAGGCGACCGGCCAGTCCGAGTGCTGCGGCGGCCTGGTGGCGGCCGTAGCCGCCGTGGGGCTCGTCGGCGCCCTGCCCGGACAGCACGACCTTCACCGACTGCGCGGTGAAGCGCGAGAGCGCCATCAGCGCCGGCGCGGAAGGCACGCCACAGGGCTCCTCGAGCCGGGGCACGCAGCGCTCCAACTCGCCGAGGAAGTCCGCCTGCTCCATGGCGGTGTCGTGGTGGTCGGTGCCGATGACCCGGGCCGACTCGAGCGCGTACTCGCGCTCGTCGAGGACGCTGCCGTGACCGGGGAAGCCGATGGTGAAGGTGGACGGCGGCTGCTCGGAGCGCCGCGCCATCGCCGCGGCGATGGCCGCGGAGTCGACGCCGCCGCTGAGAAACGCCCCGTAGGGCACGTCGGACATCATCTGGCGCTCGACGGCGTCGGTGAAGCGCTCGGCCAGCTCGCCGGTGAGCTCCTCGCCCTCTAGGCCGGTCAGAGGTGCGCCGGGCGCCTCGCGGTAGCTCTCGACGCGCACCGCCCCGCCCTCCTGGGCCACGAGGATGGAGGCGGGCGGGAGCTTCGACACCCGATCGAAAAGAGTCCGCGGCGCGGGGACGAAGCGGCACGCGAGGTAGTGGTCGAGCGCCACCCGGTCCACCCGTGGCTCGACGAGGCCGGCGGCCAGCAGCGCGCCGACCTCCGAGGCGAGACCGACCCTCGTTCCGTCGCTGCACCAGTACAGGGGCTTGACTCCGAATGGATCGCGGGCGGCCACGAGCCGCTTCGTGCGTGAGTCCCAGAGGGCGAAGCCGAAGATGCCGTTGAGCCGGCGCACCACGTCGGTCCCGTGCTCCTCGTAGCCGTGGACCACCACCTCCGAGTCCGAGCGGGTTGCAAAGCGGTGCCCCACCGACTCGAGCTCCGCACGTAGCGCGGCGTGGTTGTAGATCTCGCCGTTCACGATCGCGGTGACCGCCCCGTCCTCGGAGTCGAGCGGCTGGTCGCCGCCGGCCACGTCGATGATCGCCAGACGGGTGTGGGCGAGCGTGGCCGGCCCCAGGCGGCGCACGCCGTCGCCGTCGGGGCCGCGGTGGCGCAGCGCAGCGGTCATCCGCGCGCCCACATCCGTGGGCGCGCTGCCGGCCGGGTCGAGCAGGGCGCCGATTCCGCACATGCGGGCCATCTTTACAGCGGCGCCGCCACCTGCTTACGCAGCGCAGTGGGAGAACGTGCTGTCGCGGCCGATCGATCGGATCGCTCGCGTCATCAGCGAGGACACTCAGACGGGCCAGGACCTGCGCCAGAACTCGCCGTTCACCGGCATCCTGAGCGAACCGGAGCGGCGTCGTGTCATCGAGATCGCGGCGTAATGACCCGAGCCGAGGTGGAGCACGTCATCCGAGCCGGGGCCGACGCAGTTCGGGGAGAAGAGTTCGTCATCGTCGGCAGCCAGGCAGTGCTGGCGCAGTTCCCGAACGCGCCGGCAGCGCTGCTTCGATCGATGGAAGCGGACATCTACCCGGCGAGCGATCCTGCGAGGGCAGTGGAAATCGACGGCGCACTCGGTGAGGGCTCGCCTTTCCACGACACGTTCGGCTACTTCGCGCGCGGCGTCGGACCCCAGACAGCCAAGGCGCCGGCCGGCTGGGAGTCGCGCTTGATCCCCGTGGTCGTCGAGCATCCGAGCACCGGCAGAGAGGCGATCGCTCGCTGTCTGGAGATCCACGATCTGGTGCTCTCGAACTGCGTCGCCGGCCGAGCCAGGGACTATGAGTTCACCGAGGAGGCGCTTCGAGCAGGTCTTGCAGATTCGGACGTGCTGCTGTCGCGCGTCCCTGATCTCCCTGTAGCACGACGAGAGCGAGATCGGGTCGAGAAGACGGTGCAGGGCATTATCAGCAAGGTCGGCGGCCTCTAGCCCGTGCCACCGCTTTGTCGCGGAGCCGTGCCTGATCCGTGACCCGCGCGTCTGGATGCGTGCGCCTTCGAGTCGGACGATCACTCCCTCAACGATCGAACAGGGAGGTCGCAGATGTATCGCTTGATGGGACTCGTACATGCCACGTCGTACCGAGCCCTCGGGGCGCTGCGCCGCGAGACCGGCCAGGGCACCGTGGAGTACGTCGCGCTGATCCTGCTCGTGGCTCTCGTGATGGCCGGGGTGGTGGCGGCGATGAGCGGCTTCCGCTCCGACGACGGCAAGGAGCTGGGGGACGCGATCCTCGGGAAGATCAAGGAGGCGGTGCGCAAGGTGAAGTTCTAGATGGTTCGGGGGCCGCCCATGGGCTGCCCGCCTGACCACGGTGGGCGGTGGGCGGCTCCCCGCCGCCCACCGTGCGACCATGCCTTCGATGAGGATCCCCGAGAGCGAGCTGCCCGTCGCCGTGTTCGACTCCGGCGTCGGCGGGCTCACCGTGCTGCACGAGTGCCTCGTGTCGCTGCCCCACGAGGACTTTCTGTACCTGGGCGACACCGCGCGTTTTCCCTACGGCGTGCGCCCCGCCGAGCAGCTCCTGAGCTTCGCGCTCGAGCTGTCGGACATCCTCCTGGAGCGCGGCGCCAAGCTCCTCGTGGTTGCGTGCAACTCCGCGACCGCGGCCGCGCTGCCCGCCCTCCGTGAGCGGCTGGCCGGCGGGGTAGCCGTGGTCGGCGTGGTGGCGCCCGAGTCGCGGCTGGCCGCCGCGGCCACCC
>JACCUE010000121.1 GCA_013812005.1 Thermoleophilaceae bacterium | reverse complement strand
AGGCCGGCGGCACGGTCACGTTCGCCAACGCGGACTCGGCCAAGCACAACGCCCAGACCGAGAACGACGCCGACGGGGCCTTCAACACCGATGACCTTCTGCAGGGAGACTCGAAGGCCGTGACCTTCGACGAGCCCGGCACCTACGACTACTACTGCGTCTACCACCGTTTCATGACCGGAACGGTGGAGGTCTCGGAGTAGGCCCGCTAGCCTGACCGTTATGGAGCTCGCCTTCCTCCCAGGCATCGGTCCGATGGAGATAGCCGTGATCGCCGTGATCGCGTTGCTGGTGCTCGGCCCGAGCCGGCTGCCCGAGGCCGCCCGCTCGCTCGGCAAGGGGATGAAGGAGATGCGCGACTCCTTCTCCGGGGAGACGGACCGCGACGACGACGAGGACCGGCGCCTGGTCGAGGACGACGACGACTTCCATGATGACGAAGCGGAGCTCTACGCGCCCGAGGACGAGATCGACGAGGATCCGGAAGACGCCTCCGAGGACGCCGACAAGCCGGCAACGAAGGCCGACCGCACCGACGCGGACGACAAGCCCGAGTCCGCCTCGGACGCCGAGTCCGAGCCCGCCGTAAAGACTTCCTAGCGCCCGGCGCTCGCTACCAGAAGCTGGCGTTATCGAGGGTGCCGTCCGCCTCGAGTTCTTCGATGCTCTTGGTGTAGACCCCCGAGCTGAGGTACTTCCAGCCGTCGTCGCACACGACGAAGACCACGTTGCCCTCGTCGAGCTCGCCGGCGACCCGTACCGCGATCGAGGCGATCGCCCCGCTCGAGACGCCCACGAAGAGACCTTCCTCGGCGAGCACCTTCTTGGTCCATACCACCGAGTCGCGGTTGGACACGAAGATCTTCCGGTCGAGCAGTGAGAGGTCGATGATCGGCGGGATGAAGCCGTCGTCGAGCGAGCGCAGGCCCTGCACGAGCTCGCCCTGCAGCGGCTCGGCGGCGACGATCGACGTGTTCTCGTCGTGCTCCTTGAAGCGGCGCCCGTTGCCCATCAGCGTGCCGCCGGTGCCGAGACCGGCCACGAAGGCGGTCACCTCGTCCAGCTCCTCGAGGATCTCCGGCGCGGTGCCGTAGTAGTGGGCGTCGGGGTTGGCCTGGTTGCCGTACTGGTAGGGCATGTAGTAGGAGGGGTCCGCCTCGGCCATGTCGAGCGCCTTGGCCACCGCCCCGTTCGACCCCTGACCACCAGGCGAATACTCGATTTCCGCGCCGTACATGCGCAAGAGCTGGGTGCGCTCCTCGGTCACGTTGTCGGGCATCACGACCTTGAGCGGATAGCCCTTGCGGGCGCAGATCATCGCCAGCGAGATACCCGTATTGCCCGAGGTGGGCTCGAGGATGGTCTGTCCGGGGCGAATCGCCCCCTTCTGCTCGGCGTCCTCGATCATCGCGCGGGCCACGCGGTCCTTGACGGATCCTGTGGGGTTGTAGGACTCGAGCTTGGCGTAGATGCGTACGCCGGGCTTGGGCGAGAGGCGCTTCAGCTCGACGAGCGGCGTATTGCCGATCGCCCGCACGATGTCGCCGTACTTCCCGCCGCACGGCCGTGTGTCGAGGGTTGGGGGAAC
Organism: Thermoleophilaceae bacterium; assembly: GCA_013812005.1. Taxonomy (GTDB): domain Bacteria; phylum Actinomycetota; class Thermoleophilia; order Solirubrobacterales; family Thermoleophilaceae; genus JAAYBF01. The sequence continues at coordinate 2,137 of JACCUE010000121.1, read as the reverse complement.
CATCGCTTCAGAAAGTGTAGTACGGCAGCGCCTCGCGGAAGACGGTGCTCTGCAGCACGACCGTGAGGGCGACGTCGTCGTGGGGGCGAGAACCGACCGCCGGCGCCCTTGACCTCACATGAACTCAAGAGCGATCTCAGCCACCCTGCTCTGTGCTCTCGCCGGCTTCCCGGCGGTCACGGCGGCTCATTCCGATGCTTCGCCCTATGGACCCGGGGCGCCGGCGTGGAACGCGCCCCCGGACTGGACCGCCGACCTGCCGGCCGACGGAGGCCGCGTGGACCGCCCGCCGGGACTGACGGACATCGACGCCTGGCTCCGGAACGGCGAAGGCCACGCGACCTACCGGCTGCGCCAGCGCTCCGCCCGCAACTGCTTCACACGCCCCCGGGGGCGTCGCTGCCTCGTACGCTACTCGGAGCGGTCCTTCGCCACCGGCTACGACACGACCCGGTACGGGGCGCGGGTGTACGGGTGGGCGCGGTGAGGCGGGCTCAGCGCCCCCCGGCCATGGCCGGCAGGATCACCAGGGTGTCCTCGCCCTTGACCGCCGTCTCGAGCCCGTCCAGCACTCGCACATCCTCGTCGTTGAGGTAGACGTTGACGTAGCGGTTGAGCGCCCCGTTCTCGCCGAAGAGCTGGCCTTTGGTGTCGGGGTGCTGGTCGGCGAGCGAGTTGAGGACCTCGCCGACGTTGCTGCCCTCGGCAGAGACCTCCCTCTCGCCGCCCGTGGAAGCGCGAAGGACCGGTGGGATCTTGACGGTGCTCACAGCGCGGGAGAGCCTAGCCTGCAGCCGCGCAGAACGCCTCGTAGTCGGGAAAGACGCCCATCTCCTCATCCGATATCTCGCCGGGATCGCGTGAGCAGATCGGGCAGTCCGGGTCGCGACGCAGCTTGAGGTTGGTGAAGGTCGTGCCCAGCGCTTCGTAGAGCAGCAGGCGGCCGATCAGCGGCTCGCCGGAGCCGGTTACGAGCTTGACCACCTCGATGGCCTGCAGCACGCCCATGATCCCCGGCAGGGCACCGAGCACGCCGTTGGCGCCACAGGACGGCGCCAGCTCGGCGGGCGGGGGGGTCGGGTAGAGGCAGCGGTAGCAGGGCCCCTCGTAGGGCGCGAACACCGACAGCTGCCCGTCGAAGCCGAGGATGGAGGCCGAGACCACGGGGATCTTCAGCCGCACGCTGGCGTCGTTGAGCAGGTAGCGCGTGGGGAAGTTGTCCACGCCGTCGACGATCACGTCGTAGCCCTCGATGATCTCCATGATGTTCGAGGCGTCCAGACGGGTCTGATGCTTGACCACCTCGACGCCCGGGTTGATGTCTTGGATCCCCTGCTCGGCCGAGTCGACCTTGGGCATGCCGATCCGGTCGTTGGTGTGAATCACCTGGCGCTGGAGGTTGGAGAGGTCGACCACATCGTCATCGACGATGCCGATCGTGCCCACGCCCGCGGCGGCGAGGTAGAGCGCGGTGGGCGAGCCGAGCCCTCCGGCGCCGAGCAGGAGCACCTTGGCGTCGAGCAGCTTCATCTGGCCCTCGAAGCCGATCTCCGGCACGAGCAGGTGGCGCGAGTAGCGCTCACGCTGCTCTGCGGTGAGGCTGCGGGGCACCTCGACGTCGTAGCCGCGGTCTTTCCAGAGGGTGATGCCGCCCGTCATCGACTCCACGTTCTCGTAGCCCAGCTCCTCCTGGAGGGTGCGGGCGGCGAGCGCGGAGCGGTTGCCCGAAGCGCAGTAGAGGACCACACGGGCGGCCTTGTCGCCCGCCGCTCCCTCGATGCGCGACTCGAGGTGGCCGCGGGGCACGTGTTTGGCGCCCGGGATGTGCGACTGCTCGAACTCCTGCTGCTCGCGCACGTCGACAACCACGGTGCCGTTGCGGTCTGGGAGCAGATCGTGGATCTCACGCGGATCCACTTCGGTGATCTGCTCCTTCGCGCGGCGGATCAACTCTGCTCCGGAAGCCATACTTCAGAAAGGATAGCGACCCCTGAAACGGCAGGCGCGCAGCGCCCCGGAACGACCCGGAGCGCCCCTAGAGGCGCCCCGGTGCAATCCAGACCCTGCGTCGTCTTCCCAGACCTTCAGTCAGAAGCCTTGGCGGGCTGCGAAGCCCAAAGCCTTCTGCAAAGAGTGT
>JACCUE010000118.1 GCA_013812005.1 Thermoleophilaceae bacterium | reverse complement strand
CGTCGAGCGACAGCGCGAAGTCTGGCGCGGTGGCCTTGCTCTCGGCCATCCGGCGGGAGACGGTGCGCTGGAGCCGTGTGAGCTCGGTCACCTCCGGCTCGCCCTTGGGCCCGGCCTCGCCCTTGGGCGCGGCGCCCTTGATGTCGGCCTCGCCCTTGGCGTCCGCGGCCCGATCCTCCTCCCCGGCGGGAGCCTTCTCCTGCGCCGGCTTCTCGGGTTGGGCTGCGGGCTCGCCGCCGCCCTGCTCGGCGGCGGCCTCGACGTCCGACTTCACCACCCGCCCGCCGGGACCGCTGCCCTCGACCCCGCCGAGGTCGACACTCAGGTCACTGGCCACCCGCTTCGCGACGGGGGACGCCTTGATCCGCTCCCCCTCCTGGCGGGCGGGCGCGGCCGGCTTGGCCTCGGGCTCCTTCTCCTCAGCTTCGGCCGCGGCTACCTCATCGGACTTGGCCTCGGGCTCGGCGTCGGGCTCGGGCTCGGCGCTCTTGTCCGGTCCACTCGGCGCCTCCCCCTCCTCCCCGAGCCTGGCGATCACCTCGCCCACCGGCAGGGTCTGCCCCTCCTCGGCGAGCACCTCCACGAGCACCCCGTCCGCATCCGACTCGTAGGTCATGTTCGCCTTGTCGGTCTCGATCTCGGCGAGCGGGGCGCCGCGCTTGACCTCGCCGCCCACCTCCACGAGCCACTTGAGCACGGTGCCCTCCTCCATCGAGTCGGACAGCCGCGGCATCAGGACGTCGGAAGCCACCCTAGACGTCCCTGAACGTTGCCACGGCCGCCTTGACCACGTGCTCCTCGTGGGGGAAGGCCGCCTGCTCGAGCGGCTTGGAGTAGGGCATCGGCACGTCGGCGCCGGTCACGCGGCCGACGGGGGCGTCGAGGTGGTCGAAGGCCTGCTCCTGAATCAGGGCCGCCAGGTTGGCGCCCACCCCGCCGTGGGGCCAGCCCTCCTCGACGATCACGGCCCGGTTGGTCTTGCGCACCGACTCGAGGATGGTGTCCAGGTCGAGCGGGCGCAGCGTGCGCGGGTCGATCACCTCGGCCTCGATCTCGTGATCGGAGGCCAGCTTGTCGGCGGCCTTCAGCGCGGTCTCTGCCATGCGCGAGATGCCGACGATCGTCACGCCGTCGCCCTCACGCCTCACGGCGGCCTCGCCGAAGCGCAGCGGCTCGTCGTCGTCGGTGTCCACCTCGCCGCGGCGCCCGTAGAGGGTCTCGTGCTCGATGAACACAACCGGGTTGTCGTCGCGAATCGCCGCTTTCAGAAGGCCGCGGGCGTCGGCCGGGGTGGAGGGCACGGCCACCAGTAGCCCCGGGATGTGCTGGTAGAGCGCCTCGAGGCAGTGCGAGTGGGTGGGGCCGAGCTGGTGGCCGGCGCCCTGGGGCATGCGGATCACCAGCGGCACCTTCACCTGAGCGCCGAACATGTACCGGATCGACGCCGCGCTGTTGATGATCTGGTCGAGCGCGAGCAGTGAGAAGTTGATCGTCATCAGCTCCACCACCGGCCGCAGGCCCGCCATCGCCGCGCCCACGCCCATGCCCACGAACGTGTTCTCGGAGATGGGCGTGTCGCGCACCCGCCTCTCGCCGAACTCCTCGAGCAGGCCGGCGGTCACCTTGAACGCGCCCTGGAACACGCCGATGTCCTCACCCATGATGAATACGTCCTCGTTGGCGTTCATCTCCTCGCGCATGGCCAGGTTCAGGGCCTCGCGGTAGCGCATCTCGGGCACTAGTCGCCGCCGCCCACTTCGTCGCGCTCGTCGCCGGCGGGCTCGCCCTCGCCGTCCTCGGGTTCGGCTTCGGCTCGGTCCACGCGGCGCTCCGAGCGGGCGTCCTCGCCCTCGCCGTGGGCGGCACCCGCCTCGGCCAGCTCCTTGGCCACGTCACCGGCCTCGCGCTCACGCTCGCCGCGATGGGCGTCGGGCGAGCGCTCGTCCACGGAGAACCAGCCCTCGCTCACCTGCTCGCCCATCACGTAGATGTCGTCATAGAGGGAGTCCAGGTCGGGGAACGGCGACGCGTCCGCGAACGCCACGGCCTCGTCCACGGCCTTCATCGCAGCGTCGTCCATGCGCTTCACGTCGTCCTCGCCCAGCTCGCCTTCCTCGGTCACGCGCTCCGAGAAGGCGGCGATCGGATCGTGGCCGCGCCACTCCTCCACCTCTTCCTTGGTGCGGTACTCCTCCGGGTCGGCCATGGAGTGCCCGCGGTAGCGATAGGTCACGGCTTCGACCAGCTGAGGGGCGCGGTCGCCGCGCGCCTTCTCCAGCGCCTCGCTCACGCAGGCATGGGTGTCGAGCACGTCCATGCCGTTGCAGCGCGTGCCGGGCACGCCGTAGCCTGCGGCCTTCTTCGACAGGTCGGTCACGGCCGAGTGGCGCTCGAGCGCGGTGCCCATGCCGAACTGGTTGTTGATCACCATGAATACGATCGGAAGGCTCCACAGCGCGGCCAGGTTCATCGTCTCGCCGAAGGTGCCCTGGTTGGTGGCCCCGTCGCCGGACATGCACAGCGTCACGTCCTCGGTGCCGCGGTAGTCGGATGCCAGCGCCACGCCGGCCGCCAGCGGCAGGTTGCCGCCCACGATCCCGTAGCCGCCGAAGAACCGGCGCTCGGCGTCGAACAGGTGCATCGAGCCGCCGCGGCCCGACGAGCAGCCGTCGACCTTGCCGAACAGCTCGGCCATCACCGCGTTGGGCTCGGTGCCCCTGGCCAGCGCCTGGCCGTGCTCGCGGTAGGTCGACAGCAGATAGTCGCCCTCTTGCAGCGCCTGGGTGGCGCCCACGATCGTCGCCTCCTCACCGATGCACAGGTGCAGGAAGCCACCGATCTTCGCTTTCGCGTACATCTCCCCTGCGCGCTCCTCGAAGCGGCGGATGAGGATCATCTTGGCGAGCACCTTCTCGCAGGTGTCGCGGTCGGGGAGAGGACGCGAGCGGCTCTCGACACCCGTCTTCTCGGGGCTGCGGCCGCGGGTGGCATCCTCAGTCGCCATCGAACCGCGACTCTACCGGCGCGGGGCGTGAGTCGCCGCGCGACCCCTGCCTATCGCGGCGGCGGCTCCCAGCGCGACTGGGTCTGCTCGAACGCACCCTCCAGCCAGGCGTGCACGATCATCGGCGTCAGCCGGTAGAGCGCGCCGCCGGTCTCCGACGCCAGGTCGAAGCCCGCCTCCCGCGCGTCCATGGAGAACTTTTCCGCATACGCCGCCAGCACGGGGTCGGCCACCGCGGGGTCGCGCACGATCTCCACTTCACCCTCGAGGATCGTCACGTCGTCGGCCGACTCCAGGTGGGCCACCACGTAGGGCTGTGCCGCCAGGTTGCGGCCCTTCTGCGAGGTCTGCCCCGTGCCGAACCACAGCGACCCGTCACGCCACACACCCCACACCGGCATGGCGTGTGGGCGCCCGTCGGCGCGGGTGGTGGAGATCCAGTAGCTGCGCGAGTTGCGCAGGCGGCGCTCCACATGCTCCCAGGGCAGCTTGGGCTCTTCGCTCATCCAGGGAGGATGCTGACTGAAAGGCGGCTTCGGCGCCGCGCTCGCTACTGCACGCCGAGCAGGTCGATCACGAACACCAGCGTCTCGTCCGGGCCGATCGCGGGCGGCGACCCCTGCGGGCCGTAGGCCAGCTCGGGCGGGATCACCAGCTGCCGGCGCCCGCCCACCTTCATGCCTTCCAGGCCCTGGTCCCATCCGGGGATCACCATCCCCGCCCCGAGCTGGAAGTCAAACGGCGCACCCGTGTTGAAAGAGCTGTCGAACTCCTCGCCGTTCGAGTAGTTCACGCCCACGTAGTTCACCGAGATCTGGCTGCCGGCCTCGGCGGCGGGACCGGTGCCCTCCTCGATGTCCTCGATCTCCAGCTTGGCGGGAGCCGGCCCCTCGGGCACGGTTACCTTCGGCTTGCTCTTGGCCTGGGCGGGCTCGGACGGAGCAGGCTCGGCGGCGGCGCCTTCGGGCTCGGCGGTCTCCGGGGTTGAAGCCGACTCCTCGGCCTCCTCCTCCGAGCAGCCGGCTGCGGCGAGGGACAGGGCGGCCAGGCCGCAGGCGATGAGGTGACGGGTTCGCATGGCGGCGCATCCTAGGGAACGGCCGCGGGCGGGGGCTCAGAGCTCAGCCCGCAAAGATCACGAAGCCGAGCCGCCGGCGAACGCGGCCGCCGCGGCCTCGAGGCTGTCGTCGCCCCAGAACAGGTCGTCGCCCACCGCCACGGTGGGCACCCCGCGCACCCCGCGCTCGTAGGCCGCTGCCGTCGCGGCGCGGAGCCGCTCCTTGGTGGCTTTGCTCTCGATCCCCTTGACCACCGCGTTGGGATGCAGCTCACAGGCCGCCGCGGCGATCAGCACGTTGTCGACCACGCTCAGATCGCGTCCGCCGGCGAAAGCCTGCCGGAAGGCGGCGAGGGAGAAGGCAACCCCGCGCCCGATCTGTTGGCAGAAGACGGCGGCGCGCATGGCCGGGAGGGTGCTGGTGGGCCAGGGCTCGGGCCAGCGGAAGGGCTGGAGGCCGTAC
>JACCUE010000104.1 GCA_013812005.1 Thermoleophilaceae bacterium | reverse complement strand
CGACGCGCGCGTAGACCTCGTCGAGGATCGTCTCGCGGTCGTCGAGGTCGAAGTTCTCCTCGAGGTAGCGGGATGTCTCCTCGCGGGGGGTGCCGTTGAGCGCCATGTTGAGGGCGATCAGGCGGGCTCCCTCGGCGCCGTCGCCTGATGAGCCGCGCGGCTCCTCTTCGACGTCGGCATCGTCGAGCTCGGCCTCTCCCTCGGCCTCTCCGTCCTCCTCGGGAAGCTCGGCGTACTCCTCCCCTGCGTCCGGCTGCTCATGGACGGCCGTCTCGACGGGCTCGGCATCCTCATCGTGCGCGGTGAGGGGCTCGGCGGGCTCGGTCTCGTCCTCTTCGGAGACGGAGTCGGTCTCGTAGGGCTCGTCCTCGGCGACTGCCGGCTCTTCCTCGGTGGCCGCCGGCTCGGGCTCGGGCTCGGGGGGGGCGGCCTCGCGGACATCGGACAGCCCGGTCTTGATGCCCTCGAGCTCGGCCTCGAGCGACCCGGCGTTGGTGCGCACGCTTTCGACGACGGAGTTGATCGTGGCGCGCAGCTCCTCCACCAGCCCGCCGAGGTCGCTCTGCACGGTCTCGGCCCGGCGACGCATGTCGGACGTGGCCTCCTGCACCCCGGCCACGTGGCCGGCCGCCTCAGCCTCTGCAGCCTCTCGCTTCTCCTGGGCGGCGGTGCCGGCTTCGGTACGCGTGCGCTGGGCGTCGGCGTGAGCGGAGTTGCGGTCCTCCTCGGCCTGTCGTTTGGCGTCGGTGGTCACGCGGTCAGCCTCGGCGCGGGCACTGGACTCGATCTCGCCGGCGCTGCGCTCGGCAGCCTCCACGATCGTGCGCACCTGCTCGGCCGCGATGCCGGCGAGCCCACCGCTGCCGGACTGGCCGGAACCCTGACCCTCCGCCCGGGCACGCTTCAGCTCGTCAACGGACTCGGCGACCTCGGCGAGGTGGCGGTCCACTTCTTCGGGGTCGTAGCCCCGGCGCGCCTGCGCGAAGTCTGTGCGCTCTATCTCGTGTCGCTCGAGCTCCAACTCGGTCCCCTCAATAGGATGGCCAGGGTGCCTTCGGGCGTCAGACTAGCCAAGATGGCGCAGTCGTGGGGATGCCGCCCGGCTCAGGCCCCGGCCTCGAGCGCGTCGAGGTCGCGCCGAAGGGCCTTGATCTCGTCCCTCAACTTGGCGGCGTACTCGAAACGGAGGTCCTCGGCGGCCACGAGCATCTCCTCCTCCAGCTCGACCATCGTCCTCGCGAGCTGCTCGGCGGACATGCTCTCCTCGTCGGCCGAGCGCTTGCGCCGCCCTCTGCCGCCCGGGACCTTGGACTCGACGGCGAGGAAGTCCGCGATGTCGGAGACGCCCTTCTGGATGTTGGCCGGCGTGATGCCGTGCTCTTCGTTGTAGGCGACCTGGATCGCGCGGCGGCGATCGGTCTCGGAGATGGCCACGCGCATCGCCGCGGTCTCCTTGTCCGCGTACATGATCACCTTGCCGCGGATGTTGCGCGCCGCCCGGCCGATCGTCTGGATCAGCGAGGTCTCTCCCCGCAGGAACCCCTCCTTGTCGGCATCGAGGATCGCGACGAGTGAGACCTCGGGCAGATCGAGGCCTTCGCGCAGGAGGTTGACGCCCACCAGCACGTCGTACTCGCCCAGCCTCAGCTCGCGGATGATCTGGATGCGCTCGAGCGTGTCGATCTCCGAGTGCAGATAGCGCACCCTCACGCCGTACTCCATCAGGTAGTCCGTGAGGTCCTCGGACATCTTCTTGGTGAGCGTCGTGACCAGCGTGCGCTCGCCGGCCTCGGTGCGGGCGCGGATCTCGTTCATCAGGTCGTCGATCTGATTGGTGGTCTCGCGCACGTCGACCTCGGGGTCGATGACACCGGTGGGCCGCACGATCTGCTCCACCACGTTGGAGGAGTGGGTGCGCTCATAGGTCCCCGGCGTGGCGGAGACGAACACGATCTGGGGGACCACCTGGAGGAACTCGTCGAAGGTCTGGGGCCGGTTGTCCAGGGCGCTCGGCAGCCGGAATCCAAAGTCGATCAGCGTCTGCTTGCGCGACCGGTCGCCCTCGTACATACCGCCGATCTGGGGCACGGTCTGGTGCGACTCGTCGATGTAGCAGACGTAGTCGTCGGGAAAGAAGTCGAGCAGGCAGTACGGACGGGCGCCCGGAGGGCGGCCGTCCAGGATCCGCGAGTAGTTCTCGATGCCGTTGCAGAAGCCGAGCTCGCGCAGCATCTCCATGTCGAACTGCGTGCGCTGGCGCAGGCGATGGGACTCGAGCGGCTTGCCCTCGGCCTCCAGCTCCTTCGTGCGGACCTCGAGCTCGTCGCGGATCTCTGCGACCGCACGCTCGATCGTGTCGCGATCGGTGGCGTAATGCGTGGCCGGCCAGACGCCCACGTGCTCCAGCTCGGAGAGCACCTCGCCGGTCAGCGGGTCGAACTCCTGCAGCTGCTCCACCTCGTCGCCGAAGAGCACGGCGCGGTAGGCGGTCTCCGCGTAGGCGGGGAAGACCTCGAGGGTCTCGCCGCGGACCCGGAACGTGCCGCGGCCGAGCACCTGGTCGTTGCGCGAGTACTGAATGTCCACCAGCTTGCGCAGGACCTCATCGCGGTCCACGGTGTCGCCTGCCTTGAGCAGCAGCATCATCCGGTCGTACTTCTCGGGCGAGCCGAGGCCGAAGATGCACGAGACGCTGGCCACGACGATGGTGTCGCGGCGCCCGAACAGGGCCGCTGTCGCGGCGTGGCGCAGGCGCTCGATCTCCTCGTTGATCGACGAGTCCTTCTCGATGTAGAGGTCCTGCGCCGGCACGTAGGCCTCCGGCTGGTAGTAGTCGTAGTAGGAGACGAAGTACTCGACCGCGTTGTCGGGGAAGAACTCCCGGAACTCGTTGCACAGCTGTGCGGCCAGCGTCTTGTTGTGGGCGATCACCAGCGAGGGGCGCTGAAGCTTCTCGATGGCGAAGGCCATCGTGGCCGTCTTGCCCGAGCCGGTCACTCCGAGGAGCGTCTGAAACCGGTCGCCGGCCTCGATACCGGCAGCGAGGCTGTCCCGGGCCTTGGGCTGGTCGGCCACCGGGTCATAGGCGGCGTTCACCTTGAACGGCGGCACGTATCCGAAGCTAGCAGCCGGTCCAGCCGCCAAGCCGATCGGGGTTCACAGCCCCAGCTCGTCCGCGTAGTTCTTGCGGTACTCCTTCTGCCTCTCCTCGACGTTCTCGACGTAGGCGTGCGTCTCGGGGAAGGGGATGTCCTCGGACGCATCGAAGTCGTCGGTTCCGCCCACCTCCTCCACCCAGCGGTCGAGCTGTCCCTCGCCGGCGTTGTAGGCGGCGATGGCCAGGGTCTGGTCGTCGCCGTAGCGGTCGAGGAGGTAGCGCAGGTAGTAGGCGCCATAGGAGATGTTGACCTGCGGGGTGGCCAGGTCCTCGCTGGTGAAGGCCGTCCCGCCCGACCTCTGGGCGATGAAATCCGCGGTCGCCGGCGTGACCTGCATCAGGCCGCGCGCGCCTGCGTGGGAGGTCTGGTCGCGAAACCGTGACTCCTCGTAGATCACAGCGGCGATCAGGGCCGGGTCGAGATCCTTGTCGGCCGCCTGCTGACGGATGATGTCCTCGTGACGCAGCGGCAGCGTGATCTCGCGCACCGCATCGCCGAGGGGGCCAACGCCCGCCACCACCGCGGCCACCCCCGCTCCCAGGATGGCCGCCGCGACCACGGCGGCGATGCGCCGGCGGCGGCGCGTCTGGGCGCCGGCCCGGCCGGCAGGGGGCTTGCGGGTGGTCGCGGAAGTCCGCGACCGGGATCGGGTCTGAGCGGTCAAGCCACTTCCTAGGCGTTCATCGTGGAGAGAAGCCGGGACAACTCTGACTTCAACTCCCCCCGCGTGCCATCGTTTCGGACCGAGAAGTCCGCTCGCTGCGCCTTCTCGTCCTGGGTCAGCTGGCGCCCCGCCCGCTCCTCCACCGCCCGATGGCCACGCGACCCGGCTCGCCCGGCGCGCAGCGTCTCGTCGGCCACGACGGCGATCGTATGGTCGAAGCCCGCCTGGATGCCCGCCTCGAAGAGCAGTGGTACCTCGACCACCGCGGCCACGGGCGGTGGATCCATCGCCTCCACGTCGGTGCGCCAGCCGGCCACCCGCTCCCCGACCCGGGGCCACAGCAGGCCTTCGAGCCATTCGCGGGCCTCGGTCGACTCGAATGCCTTGGCGGCGAGAGCACTGCGGTCGACGGTGCCCTCGCGTACGACATCGGCTCCGAACCGGTCGGCGATCTGCCCGCGCAGCTCGTCGGTGGCCAGCAGCTCGTGCACGACTACGTCGGTGGAGAGGGTGGCGGCGCCCAGCTCCTCCAGGGCGGCCAGCGCCGTGGACTTCCCCGCTCCGAGCCCGCCGGTCAGGCCGACGAAGGGGATGCGCGCCGAGGGCGGCGCGAACATCTAGGAAGCGGAGGGCTCGCCCGGGTCTTCGTCGGCGTCGCCGGCAGCCTGATCGAC
>JACCUE010000096.1 GCA_013812005.1 Thermoleophilaceae bacterium | reverse complement strand
GCCGCCCGCGGTCGTGATCACCTCCAACCGCACCCGCGACCTGCACGAGGCGCTCAAGCGCCGCTGCCTCTACCACTGGATCGACCATCCCGACCTGCGGCGCGAGGTGGCGATCGCCCGCGCGCGGTTGCCGGGTGTCAGCGAGCGGCTCGCCCATCAGGTGTGCGCGTTCGTGCAGGACCTGCGCTGGCTCGACCTCTACCGCTCGCCGGGAGTGGGCGAGACACTCGACTGGGTCGAGGCCTTCCACACGCTGGGACGCGAGGAGATCGACGCGGCGACCGCCGATCGGACGCTCGGCACGCTGCTCAAGGAGCGCGACGACCTCGAGCGGATCCGCGGAGATGGGCTGGAGGCGCTCGTCGACCGGGCGGGGGAGCGCGCCACGGAGCTGCGCCAAGAGGGAGGCGCCGGTGGGGCTGCCTGAGCACAGGATGGGGCCGCCGGGCAACGGATGGTCGCCGGGTGTCCACATAGAGGTGGCCCGGGCAAAAGAGGTCGCCCAGGCCCAAGAGGTGGCCCAGGCCCCCGCGGCCGCCGAGCGCCCGCCCGACCAGGCGATCCTCGCCGCCGCCGTGGCCTTCGCACGCGCGCTGCGCGAGCTCGGCCTGTCCGTGAGCGTCGACTCGGAGCTCGTGTTCTTCAGCGCACTGGCCGAGCTCGACGTGCGCGAGCAGTCGGACGTCTACTGGGCGGCTCACGCGACCTTCGTCCACACCCCGGGCGAGCGCAAGGACTTCGACACCATCTTCGAGCGCTTCTGGGCGGGCGACCCGCTGACGGTGGCCTCGCGCGGCGCCGAGCACGGCGAGAGCGATGACCGCATGGGAGGAGCTCAGCACGGCGGCGAGGCGCTGCCCCAGTTCCGCAACGAGGGCAAGGCCGCCGCCGTCGACACCAGTGGCGACAACCAGCGGGCCACGCGCGACATCCCGAGCGCCGACGGCGATCAGGGGGCAAGCGCCCAGAAGCGCGGGGTGCTGGCCGCCTGGAGCGAGCGCGAGGCCCTCGGCGACAAGCAGCAGATGCACTACAACCACGACGAGCTCGCCGCGCTGCGCCAGCTCGCGGAGGACATCAAACGGGCCGCCCCCGAGCGCCGCTCGCGCCGTTGTCGCGCGGCCCGGGGCGGGCACCGTCTCGACGTGCGGCGGACGGTGCGCGACTCGATGATGACCGACGGAGAGGCCTTCCGGCTCTCCTACAGAGCGCAGACCCCGCGGCCGCGACGACTGCTGTTCCTGTGCGACGTGTCGGGTTCGATGGAGCGCTACTCGCGCGTGCTGCTGGCCTCGCTGAAGGCCGCGGTGGGGGGGGCACGCAGGGCGGAGGCGTTCGTGTTCGCTACGCAGCTGACGCGGGTCACGCGCTCCCTCGACGGCCGCGACCTGGAGCGCGCGCTCGAGCAGGCGCGCGCGACGGTGCCCGACTGGTCGGGCGGCACCCGGATCGGCGGGGCCATCGGCGACTTCAACCGCACCTACGGGCGGCGCGGCTTGGCCCGCGGGGCGATCGTGCTGGTGGTCTCAGACGGCTGGGACCGCGGCGATCCGGAGGTGCTCGCGAGCGAGGTGCGGCGGCTGCAGCTGCAGGCGCGGCGGCTGGTGTGGATGAACCCGCGACCGATGGGGCTGGACCTCCAGCCGCTGGCGATCGGGATGCGCGCCGCGATGCCCTTCGTAGACGACTTCATCCCGGGCCACGACCCGCGCGCCGTCGCCGGGCTGGCACGGCTGATCAGCGACCTCGGCGGGCAGCGCCCGCAGCGCTCGGCCGCACGCGCGACTGTGCCTGGCCGCTGAGCGGCCGGCCCTGCGGAGCTGAGCCGTGTGTGCTCCACAGCAACTGTGAACCTGTGGTACGTTCGATGCGTGAAGAACATCACCGTCTCCGTGCCCGACGACGTCTACCGCTCCGCAAGGATCCGCGCCGCCGAGCGTGACAGCTCGGTGAGCGCTCTGGTTGCCGATTACCTGCGCTCGCTCTCCGAGGGCGCCATCGAGTTCGCCCGGCTCGAGGCGCAGCAGAGACAGGTTCAGGACGAAATCGTCTCCTTCCGCGCCCGCGACCGTCTCGACCGCGCCGAGATCCACGACCGTGCAGTTCGTTGACACCAATGTGTTGCTCTACGCGGTCTCACGCGACCCGGAGGAGCGGTACAAGGCCGAGCGCGCGCAGACCGTCCTCGCCGCCGCGGACGTAGCGCTCTCGGTCCAGGTCCTGCAAGAGTTCTACGTTCAGGCAACTCGCCGGAGCCGACCGGACCCGCTCACCCACGAGCACGCCGAAAAGCTCGTCGAGTCGTTCCTGCGCTTCCCCGTCGTGGCGATCACGACCGGCGTGATGCTCGCCGCCCTGGCGACGAGCGAGCGCTTCCGGATCTCCTACTGGGACGCCGCGATCCTCGAGGCGAGCCGCTCCATCGGCTGTGACGTCGTCCTGTCAGAGGATCTGAGCGACGGCCAGGACTACGCGGGAGTGCGGGTCGAGAACCCGTTCGGTTGAGTCTGACCTACAGCGGCGGGAACATCTCACGACTTCGCCACACCCAGCGCAGGTCACCGCGCGGCCGCAGCCGGCCTGTGGCGAGCAGCCGTCGCGGATCCTTGCGTCCGCCGACGATGTCGACGAAGTCCTCGAAGCGCGTGCGCAGAGTCAGGCGGGGATCCTCCACGCGGCCCGGACGCGCCT
>JACCUE010000086.1 GCA_013812005.1 Thermoleophilaceae bacterium | reverse complement strand
GACGCGTCGGCGACCGTCGTCACCCTCGCCGGCCCGCATCACGGGCCTCGAGGATGTCAGCGGTGGAGACCTGGGCCCGACCTCGGGCTCGTATCCGGGCATCGAGCTCCTCGGGTGTTGGCGTGCGCGCCGCACGGGTGACCTCCCGCAGCACGTAGTCGCTGAGGGAGGTGCCTTCGGCAGCCGCGCGGACCTTCAGCGTGCGATGTACGTCCTCGGGAACGTTTCGGACCTGGATGAGCCCCATGTGCACACGATGAATTCATCGCGAACGCATGTCAAGGCACAATGGCCGACCCGGTGCGATTGCGAGCGGTGTCGCCCGTCGCCGCCTAGACTGATTCCAATGTCGGGTCATTCCAAATGGGCGTCGATCAAGCACAAGAAGGCGATCGTGGATCAGCGCCGGGGCAAGGCGTTCACCAAGCTCGTGCGGGCGATCCAGGTCGCGGCGCGCGAGGGTGGGGGAGACGTCGAGGGCAACCCGTCCCTCGCCCTTGCCGTGCAGAAGGCCAAGGACGCGAGCATGCCGAAGGACAACATCGAGCGGGCGATCGCGAAGGGCGCCGGTGCCGATCAGGACGGCGATGCGTTCGAGAGCGTGACCTACGAGGGCTACGGGCCCGGTGGGGTGGCGATCCTGGTCGAGACGCTCACCGACAACCGCAACCGCACTGGCTCCGACGTGCGCTTCATGTTCACCAAGAGCGGTGGCAGCCTCGGCGAGCCCGGCTCGGTGGCCTGGATCTTCGAGAAGAAGGGCGAGCTCGCCGTCGACGGCGAACGCTACTCGGAGGACGACCTGATGGTGGCGATCGACGCCGGGGCCGAAGACGTGGCGCTCGACGACGACGTATTCGAGATCGTGACCGCGCCAGAGGACTTCACGGCCGTCCGCGGGGCGCTCACCGAAGCTGGCATCGAGCCCGACTCCGCCGAGATGGTGATGCGCCCGACCACCCGGACACCGGTGGAGGAGAGCGACGCCGGCAAGCTGATGCGTCTGATCGATTCACTCGAGGAGCACGACGACGTGCAGGCGGTGCACGCCAACTTCGACGTCGACGCCGAAGTTCTCGAGCGCGTGGCCAGTGCCACCTCCTGAGCGAGCCGTCGGCCCAGCGGCGCATCCCCACGGGAGGCATCCGACCCGGGCCGCAGAATCACCGGGATGGTGGTCGTCCTCGGCATCGATCCCGGCACGGCCCATACGGGGTATGGGGTCGTGCTCTCCAGCGGGCGCACGCTGGCGGCGCTCGACGGCGGCGTGATCGAGACCGCCGCCGGCCGGCCGCTCGAGAATCGGCTGGCCACCATCCATGCGCGGGTCTGCGACCTGATCTCAGAACACGAGCCTGAGGCCGTCGCGATCGAGGACCTCTACTTCGGCCAGAACGTGGTCAGCGCGGTGGCCGTCGGGCAGGCGCGAGGCGTCGTGCTCCTGGCGGCAGGGCAGGCCTGCCTGCCGTGCTTCTCCTACACGCCGCAGCAGATCAAGCAATCGGTGTGCGGGTCGGGCCGCGCCGCCAAGGACCAGGTCCAGCGAATGGTGGGCGCCCTGCTCACCCTGCCCGAGCCGCCCGAGCCCGACCACGCGGCCGATGCCCTCGCCGTCGCCATCTGCCACGCCAACGGGGCGCCGATGCTGGCGGCTCTCCAGCGATGATCGCGTCGGTGAGAGGCACCGTGCTCGTGCGCCGCCCCGGCGAGGTGGTGCTCGAGGCCGGCGGCGTGGGCTACCGGCTGGCTGTCTCCTCGGGCACGCTGGCATCGATGCCCGCAGCCGGTCAGGAGGCGACTCTGCACTCGCACCTGATCATGCGCGAGGACGCCATGCAGCTCTTCGGCTTCGGCTCGGAGACCGAGCGTGATCTCTTCCTGATGCTGATCGGGGTTCAGAGCGTGGGCCCGAAGGTCGCCCTTGCCGTGCTCTCGGGAGGCAAGCCCCGCGAGCTGCTCGGTGCCATCGCCTCCGGGGACTCGGCTCGCTTCCAGGCCGTGCCCGGCATCGGAAAGCGCACCGCCGAGCGGATCATCGTGGAGCTGCGAGGAAAGGTGGCGGGCGCGATCAGCGACGAGATCGTGGTCACGCGCACGTCCGACGACCCGCGCTCGGTGGCCCGCGAGGCTCTGCTGGGGCTGGGCTTCGCGCCGGCCGAGGTGGAGGAGCTGCTTGACGTCGCGGCCGGGGACACTCCCGAAGAGCTGATCGCCGAAGCCCTGAGGGCGGCGCGGTGACCGGCTCAATTCGCACTCCAGGGGTGGAGCGCATACAGACGCCGGTGGCGGTGGCGGCGGAGGATGAGCTCGACCGCTCGCTGCGTCCCAAGCGCCTCGAGGACTTCGTGGGCCAGGACGCCGTCAAGGACCAGCTGGCGGTGTTCATCGAGGCGGCGCGCAACCGCGGCGAGGCGCTCGACCACGTGCTGCTGGCCGGACCCCCGGGGCTCGGCAAGACCTCGCTGGCGCAGATCGTGGCCAACGAGCTCGAGGCCGAGTTCGTGTCCACCGCAGGCCCCGCTTTGGAGCGCAAGGGAGACGTGGCCTCCTACCTGTCCTCGCTTTCCCCGCGCTCGGTGTTCTTCGTCGACGAGATACACCGGCTGCCACGGGCGCTGGAGGAGACCTTCTACCCCGCGATGGAAGACCGCCGCCTGCCGATCACCGTCGGCCAGGGCGCCGGTGCCCGGGTGGTCAGCCTCGACCTCCCCGAGTTCACGCTGATCGGCGCGACCACCCGGGCCGGGCTGCTCACCACGCCGCTGCGGGACCGCTTTGGAGTCACCCACCGCTTGGAGCTCTACGGTGCCGAGGAGCTGGGGCTGATCGTGCGCCGCTCGGCGGGGATCCTCGGAGTGGAGATCGACGCGGACGCAGCGGAGACGATTGCCTCTCGAGCGCGCGGCACGCCGCGGGTGGCCAACCGGCTGCTGAAGCGGGTACGGGACTTCGCCGAGGTCCGGGGCGGCGGCCAGATCGACGTATCCGCCGCCACGCAGGCCCTCGAGCTGCTGCAGGTCGACGCCCTGGGCCTCGACCGCCTCGACCGCGAGATCCTGCGCACCGTCTGCGAGAAGTTCGGCGGCGGCCCGGTAGGCCTCTCGACCCTTGCCGTAGCCATCGGGGAGGAGCAGGACACCGTCGAGGACGTGTATGAGCCGTACCTGCTCCAGCAGGGCATGATCATGCGCACGCCCCGCGGCCGGGTGGCCACCCCGGCCGCGTTCGCGCATCTGGGCCTCGAGGCCCCGCGCGGCGTCGAGCGGCTGTTCTAGGGGTGCGGCCGCCCGCGAGCCTCGGCCGGCTGGTTGATCCGGGCGCCGAGAATCGGCTGAGTTGTGCGCGTTTGCCCTCCCATGGGAGCGGTTATCGCTCACACGTCGGCCGATCGACCGGGCGATGGCCGGCCGGCGCCACTGCCGGTCGCCGGAGCACGCCCCGCCGCTAGTCTGAGCAGCGTGCCCAACTTCATCTGTCCGAGCTGCGGGGACCGCAGCCTGGGAACCGAGCGGACCGCCGGGTTCGCGAACCGCGCGCGCGGCTGCAAGAAGTGCGGCTTCGGCTTCCTTTTCGAGCTTCTCGACGACTACTACCCGGCACCCAATGCCGCGTTCTTCCTCTGCGACCAGCAGGCCCGGCTGATCGGCGCCGGCCGCGGAGCGCGGGAGCTCACGGGGCTCGGCGATCTCGACGTGATCGGACGACCGGTGCACGAGGTGCTCGGTCTGGAGTTCGAGAGGGGAGACGACCACATAGGCACGGCGCTGGAGTGGGGCGTTAGGGTGCTCGACAAGCCGGTGACGGTGCACGCCGAAGGGGACCGGGCCGAGCCGGCGAAGGCGGACATCTTCCCCGCCTATGACGACGACGGCGGGCTGCTGC
>JACCUE010000061.1 GCA_013812005.1 Thermoleophilaceae bacterium | reverse complement strand
GCTGAGACCTTTCGGTCACGCGCTCCCCGTCGTTCGTGTCGTCGGGGAGTCCGAGCCGGCGCCGGCCGGCGTGAGGCCGTGCGCTTGGGTCATCAGGCCGTGGACGATCATGGCCGCGGCGCTCGAGCCCGCGGCGACCGCGTTCGCCACGGACGGCATTTGAGAGCTCACGTCGCCCGCGGCGGAGAGGCCAGGCACGCTGGTCTCGAACGTCGGACCTCGCGATCGAGCCGGGCGAGGCCGTCGAATTCACCACTTGGACGCCGCACTGGTTCGGTGCCCTCGACGGCCCCGTCGAGCTCATCCTGATCGTCGGGCCTCAGGACGAACGGCTGCACCTCCACGCCTGAGTCGGGCCGCGGCGCCCGAAGGCCGCGCGCACCTCCGCCTCGGAGAGCATCGATGGCCTGCCCGCGGTGGGGGTCTGAGCGCCCGGTCTTCGCTGTCGGCTGATGACCGGGGCCAGGGCGCCGGTAGGCTGGCGCCGTGGACATCGCCAAGATCAAGGAGCAGGCGCGCGCGGGATGGAGCATGGGCGAGTACACCGGGCTGTCGGAGATGCTGCGCCCGGCCGCCCAGAGGCTCGCCGACGCCTGTGCGGTGTCGGCCGGGCAGGAGGTGCTCGACGTAGCCGCCGGCGACGGCAACTTCGCCGTTGCATGTGCCGACGAGGGCGCCACCGTCGTCGCCTCCGACATCGCCCCCGGCATGGTCGAGAAGGGCCGCGCCCGCACCGCGGCCGAGGGCTACGGCATCGAGTGGTTGGAGGCGGACGCGGAGGATCTGCCCTTCGAGGACGGGCGCTTCGACTGTGTGGGCTCGGTGTTCGGCGCCATGATCGCGCCTCGGCCGCGACAGGCGGCCGAGGAGATGTTCCGGGTGGTGCGCCCGGGCAACACGGTGGGCATGACCGCCTGGTGCTCGGAAGGGCCGACGTATGACATGTTTCAGCTCACCCGCAACTACGGCCCTCCGGCTCCCGATGGCCTGCCCCGTCTCGAGGAGTGGTCACAGGAGCAGGTGGTGCGCGAGCGCTTCGACGGCCTGGCCAACTCGATCGAGCTCGAACGGGCCACCCTTCCGTGGTCGGCCGACTCCCCGGAGGAGTTCGTGGCCGGCATGGAGCGCCACGCCCCGATGCAGGCCGCGGCCAAGGCCAACATGGCGCCCGACCGCTACGCGGAGATGTACGAGAAGCTGGTGGAGATGGCCCGCGGCTGGGCGGGCGGGGACGGACCGTTCGAGGTGGATGCTCACTACCTGCTGATCGTCGCGCGCCGGCGCGGGTAGCCCTGGCCGCGCGGCTGCTGATCGAGTACGACGGCACGGGCTTTGCCGGGTGGGCCCGCCAGCCCGGTAGGCGCACGGTGCAGGGCGAGCTGGAGCAGTCGCTCGCACGGCTGCGCAGGTCGGAGGCCCAGCTGACGGTGGCGGGCCGGACCGACGCCGGCGTTCACGCCCGCGGTCAGGTGGCGAGCCACGACGGAGAGCCGGTCGATGCCCACTCGTTGAACGGCATCCTTGCGCCCGACGTGCGCGTACTGTCCAGCGGGGCGGCGCCGGAGGGCTTTGACGCGCGCCACGACGCGGTCTCACGCACCTACCGCTACCGGGTGCTGACCGGCCGCGTTGCCCACGTGTTCGAGCGCGACCGCTCCTACCACTGGCGCTATGAGGTCGACCGCCGGGCGCTGGACGCGTGCGCCGAGTTGCTGACCGGCACGCATGACTTCACCGCCTTTACGCTCACCAAGACGACCCACAGGCATTTCGACCGCAAGGTGCTCGGCGCGCAATGGCGCGACGAGGGCGACGGCGTGCTGGCCTTCTGGATAGAGGCCGACGCGTTCCTGCGCCGGATGGTCCGGACCCTGGTCGGCACGATGCTGCGAACCGGCATCGGGCGAATGAACGTCGATGGGTTTGCCGATCTTCTGGAGGGCAGAGCCCGCTCCGAGGCCGGAGACGCCGCGCCGGCGCACGGGCTCTATCTGGAGGGCGTCCGGTACTGATTTGTCACGCGTGGCCCTCTGCGCGTGACTATCCTCGTGCTCCGATGAAGATCCTCCTCACCAACGACGACGGCATCCAGGCGATCGGCCTTCACGCGATGCGCCGCGCCTTGCTGGAGGTAGGTGATGTCGAGCTGGCCGTGATAGCTCCGGACTCGAATCGCAGCGCCACGGCGCGCAGCATCACCACGCGCACCCCGCTCTGGGTCGAGGAGATGGAGCTTGACGACGGCACCACGGTCTACGCCACCGACGGCACGCCGGTCGACTGCGTGCGCTTCGCCGCGCTCGGTCTGATCGAGTTCGAGCCCGAGCTGATCGTCTCCGGCATCAACCACGGCTTCAATCTTGGTGACGACATCACCTACTCGGGCACGGTGGCCGCCGCCCTGGAGGGCGTGGTCCTTGGGATTCCCGCGATCGCGGTCTCCCAGCAGGCCGACCGTGGCCGCGTCGATTTCCGGGAGGGCAAGGGCTGGTCGGCTGAGGACTTCGAGGAGGGGGCGCGGTTCGTGGCCCGGCTGGTAGAGGAGGCCGAACACGTGCCGATGCCCCAGGGCACGTTGCTCAACGTCAACTGCCCGGCGGGGGACATTCACGGTGTGCGCTCCTGCAAGCTCGGCAAGCGGATCTACCGTGACCGCCTCGAGCTCGCCGAGGAGGCGGGCGGGCGCAAGCGCTATCGCATCTACGGCGACGACCCCGGCTACCACGACGAGCCGGGAACCGACTTCGCGGCGATAGCGGACGGACTGATCGCGGTCACACCGCTGCATTTCGACCTCACCGACGAGGCGGGGGTCCAGGAGCTGTCGGGCTTCGAGCTCGACCGACTGCTGCGCCCGGCCGCCAGCGAGGTGTGACCGAGCAGGCCCCACAGGCCCGGGCGGCAGAGCTACGCCGCCTGCTGGAGCACCACAATCACCGCTATTACGTCCTCGACGAGCCGGAGGTCTCGGACGCCGACTATGACGCGCTGCTCGTTGAGCTGCGCGACCTCGAGGAGGCAAACCCCGAGCTCAGCACGCCCGATTCGCCCACCCAGCGCGTGGGCGGGCGCCCCCTCGAGCGCTTCGAGCCGGTGCGCCACCTGCAGCCCATGCTGTCGCTGGCCAATGCCCGCGATGAGGCTGAGCTGCGTGCGTGGCTCGTGCGCAGCGAGCGCTTCCTCGACAAACAGGGAGTCGAGGGCGCCGAGATCTCCTTCGTGACCGAGCCGAAGGTGGACGGTCTGGCGGTCTCGTTGCTCTACCGGGATGGCGTGCTCGTTCGCGGCGCCACCCGCGGCGATGGCGAGGTCGGTGAGGACGTGACCCAGAACCTGCGCACGATCAAGGCTGTGCCGTTGCGGGTGCAGGACGCGCCCCCGTTGCTGGAGGTGCGCGGCGAGGCCTACCTGCCGCGCTCTGCCTTCGCCCGGCTCAACACCGAACGCGCCGCGGCGGGCGAGCCCACCTTCGCCAACCCGCGCAACTCGGCCGCCGGCTCGATCCGCCAGCTGGACCCCGAGCTGGCCGCCGCGCGCCCTCTATCGGTCTGGTGCTACTCGATCGGGGCGCTCGAGGGGTTGGGGTTCGAGAGCCACCTCGAGTCACTCGATTGGCTGCGCGACCATGGCTTCAAGGTCAGCCCCGACGTCGAGCGCCATGACGACCTCGACACCGTCGTGGCTGCATGCCGCTCCTGGGAGCAGCGCAGGGAGGGTCTGGACTTCGAGATAGACGGGGTGGTGGTCAAGGTCGACGACCTTGATCTACAGCGCCGGCTCGGCGTGGTGGGCCGCGAGCCCCGTGGTGCGATCGCCTGGAAGTTCCCTCCCATGACCGCCACCACCAAGCTCAGGCGGGTCTCTTGGAACGTGGGCCGGACTGGGCACATGGTGCCCTTCGCGGAGCTCGAGCCCGTCCAGGTGTCCGGCGTGACGGTGAGGCTTGCGACGCTGCACAACGAGGAGGACCTCAAGCGCAAGGACGTGCGCGAGGGCGACGAGGTGATCGTGACCCGGGCGGGCGACGTGATCCCGCGCGTGGTGTCCCCGAGCCCCAAGGCTCAGCGCTCGAAGAGCCGCGGCCCGGTGCCACAGCCGCCCGAAGAGTGTCCCGCGTGCGCCACGCCGACGATCAAGCCCGAGGACGGCGTGTGGACGATCTGTCCCAACCGGGCGTCCTGCCCGGGCCAGCTGTTCCAGTTGGTGAAGCATTTCGTGAGTCGCGGGGCGATGGACATCGAGGGCCTGGGGGAGAAGCAGGCGGCCGGCTTCCTGGCCGACGGCCTGATCGCCGGCGTGGCCGATATCTACGAGCTCGATGAGCAGCGGCTCACCGGGCGCGAGGGCTTCGGAGAGGTGTCGGCGCGCAACCTGCTCGCGGCGATCGATCGTTCGAAGCAGCAGCCGTTCTTCCGCGTGCTGTACGGCCTCGGGATCCCCGGCATCGGTTTCGTGAACGCTCGGGGGCTGACCGGGCAGTTGCGCAGCATCGACGCCCTGCTGGCGGCCACGCCCGAGGAGATCGAGAAGACGCCCGGGATCGGGCCGATACTCGCGCAGACCATCGCCGAGACCCTCGCCCAGGAAAGCACCCGCGGGCTGGTCGAGCGCCTGCGCGGTCATGGGCTTCGGATGGAGGAGGAGGGCCCGGCGCCGGACGAGGAGGAGGGCCCGCTCAAGGACAGGACCTTCGTGCTCACCGGCACCCTGCCCAACCTCACCCGCGAGGAGGCCACGGAGGGCATCGAGGCCGCCGGTGGCAAGGTCACTAGCTCGGTCTCGAAGAAGACCGACTACGTGGTGGCGGGGGCGGACCCGGGAACCAAGCTTGCGAAAGCGGAGAAGCTGGGCATCGAGGTTCTCGACGAGGACGGTCTGCTGTCGATGCTGGAGAGCTGAAGGGGTGCCGCCGTCGGCGGACTGGCGGCTATGCCGGAGCCGTGCCTCCGTTGCCGTTGAGACGATCCAGTCGGTCGAGAATCGCCAGCAGGGTGCCGCGCTGGGCTTGGTACTCGGCGCGGAGCTCCAGGTGACGCTCTTCCATCTCGCGGTTGAAATTACGCAGCCGGATCTCGACCTGCTCGACAGCGCGGGTGTTGCTCGCGATCGAGCGACTCACCTCCTGAAAAGATCGCTCGAAGCGAAGTATCAGTTCACGCATGAACTGACGGCTCTCGTCGAGGGGATCCTCGTCCATCGAGGCCATTGTGACATGGCCGCCGGCTCGGGAGGAGGCGTTCGGCAACGATTTGGCGACGAGACTGCGACAGTCTCAGGGCATGCCGGCGATGGCCTGCAGCATGCCGTCCTGCAGGTTGCGCGCCCCGTAGGGGTCCACGCCGTTCATCAGGATCGAGAACACGTACACCTGCCCGGAGCGCGCGCTGCAGTAGCCCGAGACCGCCGAGACGTTTGACAGCGTGCCTGTCTTGCCGCGACAGTTGCCCCTGGCGGGGCCGCCGCGCATCCTGGTGCCCAGCGTGCCGTCACGGCCGGCGATGGACAACGAGTCGAAGAACGCCGAGAACTCGTCGCGCTCGCGCAGGGCGAGCAGAAGGCGGGCAACCCGGACAGGAGAGGCCCGGTTGCCGCGCGACAGGCCGGAGCCGTCCGCCAGGGAAGCGGGGGCCGCGCCGAGTCGCCGGGCAAAGCCCGCGGCCAGAGCCGCTCCGCGCTCCGTGGTGCCGCGCCCGTCGGTCTGCATCGCCAGGTCCTTGACCAGCATCTCGGCGAAGTAGTTGTCCGAAGGTTTGTTGGTGAGCTGCGCCAGCCGCGCCATCGTCGGCGACCGCACGACCGCGATCAAATCCGTGCCGCCTCGCCGCTCGCCCGCCTTGGGCGCACCTCTGACCCGTATGCCGCGACGCTCGAGGGCCGCGTCGAGCTGGGCCGCGCCAAAGGCCGGTGGGTCGGCTTGGAAGCTGCGCCCGCTCTCATCGCCCAACCCGCGGTTGTAGCCGAGCGCGCTGAGCGGGCCTACGTAGGGCGAGGTGCCGTGCCCGGACTCGGGGCCCCCGCGCAGGGAGTCGAAGCGCGACTCGTCGCCGAAGATGCGACCGCTCACCCGCTCGATCCCGGCCCGCTCGAGCTTGGCGGCAAGTGATTCCACGCTGGCGAAGCTGCGGTAGGCCCGGCGTGCGAAGCGGCGGCTGCCGAAGGTGGGATCACCGCCGCCCACCAGGTAGAGGTTGCCGCGGTAGACGCCGTCGTCGGACAGCTCCCCGTCCCCCCTCACGTCGGTATGCAGGCGTCCCCTGGTGCCGAACCGTGCCAGTGCGGTCGAGGTGGTGTAGAGCTTGGTGTTCGAGGCCAGGATCCGCGGGCGGGCGTGCCTCCAGCGAAAGACCACCTTGCCCGTTGTCGCGTTCTGCACGAAGGCGCCGGAGGCCGCGCCGGCGGAACGCATGGAGCGGGCCAGATCGCCGGGTAGCGCTGCGGCGCTCGCCGACGGCCTTGCGGCGCCGGCGGACGGGGCGATCACCGCCGTGCAGGCGAGGCAGGCGAGGCCGAGCAGCGTCGCCGCCCGGATGCGGGTGGACTGGATCATCGAGGAGCAGAACACCGTAGGGGAACCCCCGGTGCGGTGCTTGCCGGAGCGCCCCGGGGTGCGGTGCTCGCCGGAGAGCCTCCGGCTGCGCTCCTCCCTCGGGGCGATGCCCGATAATGGAGTTCGAATGGGTGAAGTGGTCAAGCTCCAGAAGGCGTCTGCCAAGGGCCGCAAGACGGTCGGCAAGCCCACGCGGCGCAAGCCCCGCAGCTCGCGAACGGCTCTGGTGCTTGGCGGAGGGGGGTTCACGGGCGGCGTGTACGAGATCGGCGCCCTCCGGGCGCTCGACTTGCTGGCTGTGAACCGCACGGTCAACCAGTTCGACGTGTACGTGGGAACCAGCGCGGGCTCCTTCGTGAGCAGCATGGTGGCCAATGGCGTGACCCCCGAGGAGATGATGCGGGTGGTCGACCAGCAGGTGCCCACGCCCTTCAGGGACGTGGGCCGCGGCGCGCTCATGCGGCCCAACTACCTCGAGTTCGCCCAGAGCGCCGCCCTTCTGCCGCTGAAGCTGATGGGGGTGGCCCGTAGTCTCGTGACGCACTTCGGCCAGCTCTCGGTGATCGACCTGGCGGTCCAGCTGGCGGAGGGGCTGCCGTCGGGCGTGTACGACGGCGCGGCGATCCAGGAGTACCTCGAGTCCGTGCTGGCCGACCCCGACCGCACCAACGACTTCCGCATGCTCGACTCAGAGCTCTACCTCACGGCCACCGACCTGGACACCTGCGAGCGCATCGTGCTCGGCGGCGAGGGGTGGGACGACGTGCCGATCGCGCGGGCCGTGGCCGCGTCCACGGCGCTGCCGATGCTCTACAAGCCCG
>JACCUE010000047.1 GCA_013812005.1 Thermoleophilaceae bacterium | reverse complement strand
TGGCGTCGAGCTCGGGCCGCTTGATCTCGAGGATGTTCACCTTCACGGCCTTGTTGGTCATCTTGTGGAGCTCCTTGCGCAGAGCGTCCACCTCGCTGCCGGACTTGCCGATCACGATGCCGGGCCGAGCCGTGTGGATGTTGACCTCGACCTCGGCCTTGTTCTTCTTGATCGTGATGCTCGACAGGCCGGCATGCGAGAGCTTGTTGTCGATGTGATCGCGGATCTTGATGTCCTCGAGCAGGTAGTCGGCGAACTCCTTCTCGGAGAACCACGTCGACTTCCAGTCGTGGATGTAGCCGACCCGCATCGACTCGGGATGGACCTTCTGCCCCATGGCTACCTTCCGTCCTCTTTGGTTGTCGTAAGCGTGATCGTCATGTGACTCGTGCGCTTCTTGATCGGCGTCGC
The DNA here is from genome assembly GCA_013812005.1 of Thermoleophilaceae bacterium. GTDB lineage: Bacteria > Actinomycetota > Thermoleophilia > Solirubrobacterales > Thermoleophilaceae > JAAYBF01. The sequence goes on along the minus strand of JACCUE010000047.1, from coordinate 2,731 downwards.
GCGGCCCAGTGCCCGCGGCTGGAAGCGCTTGATCGTCGGGCCCTCGTCAACGAAGGCGCGGGCGATCTTGAGCTCGTCGGGATCGAGCTCGAAGTTGTTCTCCGCGTTGGCCACGGCGGACTCCAGCAGCTTGGCGATGTCGCCGGCCGCGGCCCGCGGGGTGTGCTTGAGCAGCGCGCGGGCGTCGCCGACGTTCTTGCCGCGCACGTGGTCCATCACCAGTCGCGCCTTGCGCGGGGCGATGCGCACGTACTTGGCCTTCGCGCGGACCTCGATGGTGCCGTCGGCCCCGCGAGGCGCCGGGCGCGCGTCGTCGCGATCCCTTCGGGTCGAGGTGGTCGTCTCGGCGGCGCCACGACGACGGGCCGGCTTCTTCTCGGCGGGCTTTTCGTCGGCAGCCTCGACAGGCGCCCTGTTCTCGGGCGCCGTGCCGCCCTGAGCGGTGTCGTCGTCCTCGAGGCGGGTGATCAGCTCGTCCTTGTTGCCGCTCTTTGGAAGCTCGCGCTTCTCGAGCTCGGCCCTGAGCTCCTCGACCGTCATCTCCGCATACTTGGTCTCCTCGGCCATCAGCGCATCCGCACCTTGTCGCCGCCAGCGTGCCCGCGGAACATGCGGGTGGGCGCGAACTCGCCGAGCTTGTGCCCGACCATCGACTCCGAGACGAAGACGGGAACGTGCTTGCGACCGTCGTGGACCGCGATCGTGTGACCCACCATCTCCGGAAAGATCGTGGAGGTCCGCGACCAGGTCTTGACCATCTTCTTGTCGCCCGACTCGTTCATCGCCTCGATGCGACCCATCAGGCGATCCTCGACCCACGGACCCTTCTTGGAGGAACGACTCATGCCTAACGGCCACCCTTCTTGCCGCGGCGACGGCCGCGGACGATGTATCGGTCGGACTTCTTGTTCTTCTTGCGTGTGCGATAGCCGAGCGTGGGCACGCCCCACGGCGTGACGGGGTGGCGGCCGGGCGTGGTGGAGCCCTCGCCGCCGCCGTGCGGGTGATCGACGGGGTTCATCGCCGTGCCGCGGGTCTGCGGGCGGCGGCCCTTGTGGCGCGAGCGGCCGGCCTTGCCCAGCACGATGTTCTGGTGCTCCGCGTTGCCGATGGCGCCGATGGAGGCTCGGCACTCGGCCCGGACCATGCGCATCTCGCCCGAGGGCAGGCGCAGCGTGGCGTAGTCGCCCTCCTTGGCCACGACCTGGATGGAGGTGCCGGCGGAGCGGCCCATCTGACCGCCGCGGCCTGGGGCCAGCTCGACGTTGTGCACGGTGGTGCCGGTCGGGATGGCCGATAGCGGCAGGCAGCTGCCCGCGCGGATCTCTGCGCCCTCGCCGGACTGCACCACATCGCCGACCTTCAGGCGCGCGGGAGCCAGGATGTACGCCTTGGCGCCGTCGGCATAGTGGATGAGCGCGACGTAGGCGGTGCGGTTGGGGTCGTACTCGATCCCGGCCACGGTCGCGGGGATGCCGTCCTTGCGCCGCTTGAAGTCGACCTTCCGGTACTGGCGCTTCGCGCCGCCGCCGCGATGGCGCGAGGTCACGCGGCCGTTGACGTTTCGCCCGCCGGACTTCTTCAGGCCCTCCAGCAGCGACTTCTCGGGCTTCTTCTGGGTCACCTCCGCGTGATCGGAGTAGGTCGCGAAGCGGCGGCCCGGGCTGGTCGGCTTGTGCTTGCGGATCGCCATCAGCCGGTCTCCGTAGGGGACGGCCGGGGGCGGCGAGGAGCGAGCATGCCTAGGAAGCAGGGACCAACGCGTGCAACGCACGCAAGCGACCGATGACGACGGCAGGCGAAGCTCATGGCCGTCATCCGTCCGTCCCCTGGCCTTCGAAGAGCTCGATCGAGTCGTCGGCGTGGAGCGTGACGACGGCCTTCTTCCACTGACGCCGCTTGCCGACCGAGTATCCGCGCCGCTTGGGCTTGGGCTTCACGTTCTGGGTGCGCACGCCGAGTACCCGTACGCCGAAGATCTCCTCGATCGCCTGACGGACCTGGGTCTTGCTGGCGCGGTCGTGGACGCGGAAGGTGTACTTGTTGGCCGCGAGAAGCGCATAGCTCTTCTCGGATATGACCGGCCGGATTATCACGCTGCGGGCGTTCACAAGCCCTCCTCGGTCCTAGCGCCCCGTCGCGCGGGCGCGACGGCAGCCTTGGTCAGCTGCTCGAGAGCGCCGGGCGATGCCACCAGGCGCGCGGCCCCGATCACATCGGCCACGCCGACTTCGCCGGCACGCAGGACGGTGACGCCCCTGATGTTGCGAAACGACAGCGCGGCGTTCTCTTCGCCCTCGACCAGAACGACGAGGGCGCGGCCGCCGTCGCCGAAGCCGGACAGGACCTCGAAGGCCTGCTTGGTCGAGGGGCCGTCGAAGGCGGCGGCGTCGAGCGCGCCGAGCGAACCCCGCTCGGCGTGTACCGACAGCGCGGCGCGCATGGCCCGGCGGCGCTCCTTGCGGTTGAGCTTGACGGTGTAGCCGCGCGGCTTGGGGCCGAAGGCGATGCCGCCGCCGGTGCGCTGCGGGCTCGACAGGGCGCCGACCCGGGCCCGTCCGGTGCCCTTCTGGCGCCACGCCTTGGCGCCGGTCATGGCGACCTGCCCGCGGGTGAGCGTGGAGGCGGTGCCGCGACGGCGGGCGTTCTGCTCGGCCACCACCGCACGATGCACGAGCGGCTCGTGGAAGGCCTCGCCGAAGACGGCCTCGTCGAGGTCGACCTTGCCGGT
>JACCUE010000031.1 GCA_013812005.1 Thermoleophilaceae bacterium | reverse complement strand
GTCGCCGTGGACGGCGACGGCATGTGGATCTGGTACGTGAGCGAGTCCAGTGGCGGCACGCCGGCGGGGATCGCGGCCAAGGCGGCCAGGCACGGAGTTGACACCGTCTACATCAAGTCAGCGGACTCGGGCAACGTCTGGAGTCAGTTCTCACGCCCCCTCGTGCGGCGGCTGAAGGCCCGTGGCCTCAAGGTGTGCGCGTGGCAGTTCGTGTACGGCAACTACCCGATCGGGGAGGCCAAGGCCGGCGCCGCCGCCAAGCGCAACGGCGCCGACTGCCTGGTGATCGACGCCGAGAGCCACTACGAGGGCAAGTACGCCTCGGCTCAGACCTACATGAGGCGCCTGCGCGCCCGGGTCGGGCCCGACTTCGAGCTGGCTCTCACCAGCTTCCCCTACGTGCACTACCACCCCGGCTTCCCCTACTCGGTGTTCATGGGCCCGGGCGGGGCCCAGTCCAACCTGCCCCAGATGTACTGGAAGGACATCGGCGTCTCGGTCGACGAGATCTACAAGATCACCTGGACCTACAACTCGGTGTATGGACGCCCTATCTACCCGCTCGGGCAGACCTACTCCAACCCCGCCTCCGCCGAGGTGCGCCGCTTTCGCAAGCTGGCCACCGCCTACGGGGCCACGGGCGTGTCCTGGTGGGTCTGGCAGTTCTCGGGCAACAGCCAGTGGAATGCCCTCGGGTCCCCCTTCGAGCCCTTCGGCCTGCCGCGACGACGCGACACGCTGCCGCTGCTGGGGCGCGGGGCGCGCTCGGATCTCGTGGTCTGGGCCCAGCAGCACCTGCTCCGGCTCGGGCTGCTGACCACGGTGAACGGCAACTTCGGCGCGGGCACCGTGCGGGCGGTGAAGACGTTCCAGCGCGACCACGGTCTTCCGGTCACCGGGCGGATCGACGCCGCCACCTGGCCGGCGCTCCTGCCAACGGGGCCCGCGCCCGTGCGCTGGCGCACCTCCCGCGGGCACGCCACCGCGGCGATGCGTCGCGGCCGTGCCGACCGCGCCACCACCGCGCCCCTCTCGGGGAGGAGCGCAGCGGGAACGTCGTTCCCGCGAGCACCGCACCGCCCCCTCAACGCCTCCGAGCCCGCGCGCCGCAACGAGCTCGCGGGCAAGCCCGGCTCCTAGGACCAACGGCTTCGGGCAGGACCGGGGGCGAGAATGCCCCGCCCGTCGCCTGTACACGGCAATGGGCCGCACGTCTACCATCACCGCCATGACCGTGGCCGAGCGCATGACCGCCGACCACTACCTGGCGATGGCGGAGGAGGACCCGCGGCGGAACGTGCAGCTGATCGCGGGGGAGGTCGTCGTGAGCGAACCGGATCCGGTCCACCAGCGCGCCGTCGGAAAGCTGTTCGTCAGGCTTGTCGCCTGGGTCGAGAGTGGCAACCGGCGGGGCGAGGCCTTCCTCCCGCTGGACGTGAAGCTCGACGAGGAGAACGTCTACGCGCCTGACCTGCTCTGGTACGCCGGCGGGCACGGGCCCGCCGAGGACCGGCCGCGCCCCCACCCGGTGCCAGACCTCGCCGTGGAGGTGCGATCGCCCTCGACCTGGCGCTACGACATCGGCGTGAAGAAGCAGGTCTACGAGACGCGCGGGCTGGCGGAGCTGTGGCTTGCCGACCCTGCTGCCCGGACGGTGCTCGTCTACCGGCGCTCGACACCGGCCGCCAAGATCTTCGACGTCGCACTCGAACCGGGCCCCGGCGAGTCGCTCTCCTCGCCGCTGCTACCCGGCTTCGAGCTGGCGCTCGACGAGCTGTTTCACCGCTGAGCGCCGGCGAGCGGCAGTCTCGCGGGTAGGCTCGGCGGATGCCTGCCTCGGTCGCCGTGCGAGTGCTCGGAGAAGGACCGTCGGTGGTCCTCGTGCATGGCGCGGTCGGCCCGGGGCCTACGTGGAAGGCGCAGGAGGCGCTCGCCGAGCGGTGGCGGCTGACGCTAGTCACCCGTCGCGGCTTTCGCCCGAGTCCCGCCGTCGACCGACAGGACTTCGCCGCCGACGCGCGCGACCTCGAGAAGCTGCTGCACCGCGAACCGGCCCACTGCGTGGGATTCGGCTATGGCGCCCTTGGACTCGCGGTGGCGGCGGCAGAAGCGTCCGAGCTGTTTCGCTCGCTGACCCTGATCGAGCCCCCTCTGTTCGTGAGCGCACCGGCCGCCGACGGCCCCGACGCGGCTCAGGTTCGCCCGGCAACCGAAGCCGAGCCCGACCTGGCCTCCATAGCGGCGGCGGGGGTGCCCTCGCTGGTGCTCTCGGGCGACCACGACCCCGCGCTGGAGGTGGCCTGCGACTCGGTGGCCGCCCGGCTCGGCGCCCAGCGGGATTGCCTGCCCGGCGCTGGGCACGCCGTGCAGCGCACGCCCCTGTTCAACCGCCGTCTGGAGCAGTTCCTGTTCGGGGCCGAGACC
>JACCUE010000021.1 GCA_013812005.1 Thermoleophilaceae bacterium | reverse complement strand
GGGAAGTCGATGCCGGTGTGCATCCGGCCCCATCTCATGCCGAAGCCGTCGGTGATCGGGGCGCGCACCGGGCGAAAGAAGACGACGGGGCCTCTTATCCTGCCTCCTCGGCGACGGCCGCCGTGCCGGTGGCCACCGCCACGCCGGCCACGGCGCAGCGCCCGCAGGGTCGCGGGTCCGACGACTCCGTCTGCAACGAGGCCGGCCGCGCGCTGAAAGCTGCGCACCGCGGCGAGAGTCCTGCCGCCGAAGCCGCCGTCGATAGACCCGGTGGGGCGCCCCCGGCGCCCGAGCATGAACTGCAGGGCCGCCACGTCCCAGCCCCGGTGTCCGCGCCGCATCGTCCTGCTGCCCAGGCGGGGCCGCCCGCGCCGTCCCAGCGCGCGCCTGGTCATCGGGCCCGCCACTCCGTCGACGGCCAGGCGGTGGCGGCGCTGGAAGCGCCTCACGGCGCGGCGGGTACCGGGGCCGCGAATGCCGTCGACCGAGCCGCCGTAGAGACCCACCGCCTTCAGCGCGACCTGCAGGGCGGCCACGTTGGCGTTGCGAGCCTGCGCGATGGGGGCGAGTCCGAGCCCGAGCAGAGCCGCTGCGGTCGCGAGCACGATGATCCTGCGCATCCGCATCCGCTGGGCACGTTACGCGTGGCAAGGAGAGGTCGGACGGGATGCACGAGTGCTTGCAGGAGAACGTGCGCCGACGTCGAACCCGCGCTCCGGCCGCTCCCGCCGCAGGTTTCCGAGTCCCGTGCGGACCGACTCCGCGCGGCCCTATCCTCGAGAGGGTGCCGCGAACCGCCGAGGAGCAGCCCACGTCGACCAACCGCGGCGAGCGCGTGGCCGAGCAGCGGAGATCGCTGCCCGACAGCGCCGGCGTGTACCTGTTCCGCGACGCCAAGGCCAAGGTGCTCTACGTGGGCAAGGCCAAGTCGATTCGCAAGCGGGTGGCTTCGCATTTCAACAACCCGTCCACGCGGGGGACCGCGGACATGCTCGGCCAGATCGAGTCGATCGAGTTCGTGGCCACCGAGACCGAGTCCGAGGCGCTGCTGGCCGAGCAGGAGTTCATCAAGCGCCACCGCCCCAGGTACAACGTCCGGCTGCGCGACGACAAGAGCTATCCGTACATCGCGATCTCCCTCGACGAGGCGTATCCGCGGGTCTACTTCACGCGCGAGAAGCACCGTCGAAACCGCGCGTACTTCGGACCGTTCTCCAGTGCCAAGCGGGTGCGCGAGACCCTCGACCTGCTCGGCAAGGTCTTCCAGTACCGCACCTGCGAGGGCTCCGAGCCGGGGCGTCTGTCCGGCAGCCCGTGTCTCGAGTACTACATCAAGCGCTGTCAGGCCCCCTGCATCGACGTGGTCACGGCCGGCGAGTACCGGGAGAACATCGACACGATCATCGCCTTCCTATCCGGGCGCTACCGCCAGATCGAGCGAGAGCTGGAGGAGCAGATGCGCGAGGCGGCGGCCGAGCAGGAGTTCGAGCGCGCCGCCCAGCTTCGCAACAGGCTGCGCGCCGTGCGGTCGCTGCTCGAACGCCAGCGGATCGCCAACGAGGCCGTCGGCACGCTCGACGCGATCGCGGTGGCCGCGGAGGGCACCGACGCCAATGCGCAGGTCTTCCAGGTGCGCGACGGGGTGCTGGCCGACCGCCAGTCCTTCTACCTCGAGAACGCCGGCAGGCGCGAGGAGTCCGAGGTGCTCGAGGAGTTCATCCTGCAGTACTACGGCAGCGCGATGGCGATCCCGCCGCAGGTGGTCGTGGCGCAGGGGTTCGTGTCGACCAACGGCCTGGCGGAGGCGCTCGCCCAACGCCGCGGCGGCGCCGTCGAGGTGCGCTCGGCCGAGCGCGGCGACAAGCGCAAGATCCTCGAGCTGGCGCAGCGCAACGCGCGGCTCGCGCTCGACCAGGACCGCCTGCGATCGGAGCACAGGCGCAGCCGCCGCATCGAGGCGCTCGACGGGCTCCAGCGCGCACTCGGCATGGCGCAGATCCC
>JACCUE010000322.1 GCA_013812005.1 Thermoleophilaceae bacterium | reverse complement strand
GCTCGGGCATCGGCCAGACGCTAGCCGAACGAGGGCCGCCGCCGGCTCGAGGGCGGCGGTGTCGCTCTCCTGCCCCGGGTAGCCTCGGGGGTATGTTCGGGCGAGCTAGAGGTCTGCGGGTCGTGGTGGCGCTCACTACGGCGATCTGCGCGGCAGCAGCCGGCACAAGCACCTCGACGGCTGCCGAGGGGTCGCGCTTCCGGCCCGCGGCCGTCGGCCCGCTCGGGGTGGTGGCCACGGAGTCGGCGGCGGCAGCCCGCGTGGGACGGGCCGTGCTCGAGCGCGGCGGCAACGCCATCGACGCCGCGGTCGCGACCACCTTTGCGCTCGGCGTCGCGCGGCCGCAGTCATGCGGCCTCGGCGGCGGCGGCTTCCTGGTCTACCGCGCGGCGAGCGGCAGGACGGCAGCGCTTGACTTCCGCGAGACGGCGCCGGCGCGCTTCCGGCCTCGGACGCTCCGGGGCGGGGGCCTGCATGAAAGCTTCACGGGGCATCTGACGGTGGGCGTGCCCGGCACGGTGGCAGGCATGGACGCCGCGCTGCGACGGTTCGGATCGATCAGCCTGCGCCGGGCCGTCGCCCCTGCGCAGCGCCTCGCGCGGAAAGGCTTCCGGGTGCCGGCGTCGCTGTCGGCGGCGATGGCGGAGAACGCCGGCCGGCTCAAGCTGTTTCCCGCGGCCGCGCGCCAGTACCTCGTGAACCGCAGGAGCCCCTACAAAGCCGGCTCGAAGCTGCGACAGCCATCCCTTGCGACCACCCTGCGCTCCATCGCGCTGGGCGGATCGCGCGCCTTCTACCGCGGCAGGACGGCGCGGTTGATCGTGGCCGACATGAAGCGAATCCGCCGCAGGCCCCGTTCGGGCGACGCCGCGCTGCTCACCCGGCAGGATCTGGCGCGCTACCGAGCCAAGTGGCGCCGGCCGCTGAGGGGGAGCTTCCGCGGGCAGGACATCGTGGCGATGCCGCCGCCCACCTCGGGCGGCATCGCGGTGCTGCAGATGCTCAACGTGCTCGAGGGCTACAACCTCCGCCGGCTCGGCCTGTCCTCCGCAGCGTCGCTGCACAGGATCATCGAGGCACAGAAGCTGGCGTTCGCCGACCGCGGCGAGTACGTGGCCGATCCCGACTTCGTGAAGGTACCCACCGCGCGGCTGATCTCGAGGGGCTACTCAAACCGCAGGCGCGCGCTGATCGACCCATTCCGCGCCGGCTCCTATGAGCCCGGGCTCGGCGCCTTCGGACGACCGGCCGCCAAGGGCGCAGAGCTTGACCACGATGGCACCACCACCCACCTCTCGGTGGTCGACTCGGCCGGCAGCGCCGTGGCGCTCACCTGCACGATCGAGCAGGAGTTCGGCTCGGCCGTGGTCGCTCCGCGCACCGGCTTCCTGCTCAACAACGAGATGACCGACTTCGGCGATCCGGGCACTGCCAACGAGGCGCGCGGCGGCAAGCGCCCACGGTCGTCGATGAGCCCGACCATCGCGGTGTCCAACGGCCGCCCGCTCGTCGTGACCGGCGGAGCCGGCGGCTCGCGGATCATCATGGGCGCCATGTTCGCCGTGCTCAACCGGATCGAGTACGGCCTCGACCTGGCGCACGCGGTGGACGCCGAGCGCCTGGACGCGCAGGCGGCGCCGGCAGCTCCGATCCTGGTGGAGGAGTCACGTCTCGCCCCCGGCGTGCTGGCCGACCTGGAGGCGCGCGGGCACACCTTCACCGCCGAGGGCGAGTACGCCGAGCGCCCGCGCGTCCAGGCGGCGGGCTTCGCCAAGCCCCAGGGTCGGCGCAAGCTCGCCGTGTCGGATTCGCGCACCGACGCCGGCTCTCTGGCCCAGCGCCGGCGACGCTAGATCCGGAACACCGGTACCAGGCGCTTCTCGTGCTCAGCGTCGATCCGGGCCACCACCTCGATCTGCTCCTCCAGCCCCGAGCCGCGCAGCTTGGTGGCCAGCAGCTCGTCGACCTGGAAGATGCCCGCCGAGTTGTTCATGGCGATCTCGATCGTCACGGCGCGCTCCTCGCCCGACTTGATCTCGACCGCGTCGATGGCCGCCGCCGACAGCGAGTGGATGTTGGGCCGGCGGTTCTCGAAGGGAACGCGCGAGCGGCCCTGGGCCAGGTCGAGGGCGTCGGCCACCCGCACGATGCCGGCCTCGACGGTGATCGGATCGCCGCGTCGGCGGTGCCCGATCACGGCGTGCAGGGTCTCCGCCACCACCACGGCGCGCTCGGGCTCGTCGTAGATCTCCTCGAGCAGCGAGGGCAGCAGGTCGGCGGCCAGGAACAGGCTGTAGGCCTCGTGGTCGGTGCGGTGGATCGACATGCCCGTGTCGTGGAAGAGGCAGGCCGCGGCGATCACCACCTCGGCGTCGTGGTGGCGCATCAGGTGCTCGCCGACCATGGCCGGCTCGACCCCGCGGCGCGACAGCAGGCGCGAGAGGCGCAGGGCGATGTTGAGCACGATCTGCACGTGCACCCAGGAGTGGTCGGACATCCCCATCCGCCCGGCGACCACGTGCTGCATGTGCCAGATGGCGCGGAGGCGGTCGCTGGTGTTGGCCGCGGCCAGGAGCCGCTCGAGCTTGCGGTTGCCCCGGGTGGGAGCGTTGAGGGCGACGTTGCTGACGGCGTCGCTGGGATGCGCCGGGCCCTCCGGGGGAGGCGAGGATTCACGCTCCATGGGCGGAGTACCCTTGCAGCATGAGCCGCGAGCCGCTCATCGACGGCCACGGCAGAAGCATCGGCGACCTGCGCGTGTCGGTCACCGACCGCTGCAACTTCCGCTGCCAGTACTGCATGCCCGCCGAGGGGCTGCCGTGGCTCGAGCGCGATGACGTGCTGCGCTTCGAGGAGATCGAGCGGATCGTGCGCGTGCTGGTGGAGATGGGGGTGACCGACGTCCGGCTCACCGGCGGCGAGCCGCTGGTGCGGCGAGACTT
>JACCUE010000321.1 GCA_013812005.1 Thermoleophilaceae bacterium | reverse complement strand
CGCGGGTCCTGCCGCTGATCGCGTACACGCGGCCCGCGTTCGTGAACTGGCTGACGTTCTCGCTGAGGTCGCCGATGAAGTAGTCGTTGACCCCGTCGCCGTCGAGGTCGTCGGTGGCCGCGTGACGCTCCCCGAACCGGCCCTTTTCCTGCGGGAACGGCGTATCGATCGACGTCAGGTCATAAGCAGTGCTCGGAGTCGCACCGAACGCGCTCGGCGCACCAAGCGCCATCCCGGCGACGGCGACACACACGACCAACACAAACTGGCGAACAACCGGCATCGATGTACCTGCCTTTTCGGATTGCGTTCGGGGCGGACGAGGAATGGCCACGACGGCGACCTCCTGACCTACTTGCCATCGGGCAGCTTAGGCCGGTCTCAGGCCGGTGTCAGCGCAGGTGTAACCCGGGTGACAGGTCCGCAGCCGCCAGTCGGCGGCCCGTGTTCGTCAAGGGAGTAGATGCCGGATGCACTTACTGCGCTTGCTTCACCGCGATACGCTGGGTGGCTAACCGATTTGTCGTGGTGGGTCCGAGCCGGCCACCGCGGCAGATCTGAGGCTGGATCGTGGGAGGGGGATGGCTCCGATGGCTCACTCGGTGTATCAGGAATCTCATGAGGGAACGGAGCCGAAAGGCCGAGCTCTCCCTCACGCTCCCGACACGGGCCGGCGCGGCCGGGTGGTCAGCGTCCTCCGGGAGGATCCCGACCTCGCCCGCCATCTCGACCCGGCCCGGGCCATGACGGCGAGCCGGGTCGCCGTCGCCAACGTGGTCTCCCTGCCGAAGAGCACGTTCTGCCCCCACGACCGTCTACCCAACCGACCCGGGACCCTCGGAATGCTCCTCCTGGACGGCCTGATCTTGCGCGCAGTGGAGGTGGAGGGGCGACCCAGCCTCGAGGTTCTCGGCACCGGGGATGTCATCCGTCCCTTCGAGGCGGAGCCGGACCCCGACGCGACAGTGCCGCACGTAGTGCAGTGGTGGGCGCTGCGGCCCGCCAAGCTCGCAGTGCTCGATGCGAGCTTCATCCGCCGGATGTCCGACTACCCCGAGGTGATCGGCGACCTCGCGGGCCGCCTCGCGCGCGGCTCGGCAACCGGCAGTCTGCGCTTATCCATCGTCCAGCAACCGCGGCTGTCGACACGCTTGGAGATCATGCTCTGGCATCTGGCTGATCGCTTTGGCCGGGTCCACTCGGAAGGCGTTCTGTTGCCGGTGCCGATGTGCCACGGGTTGCTCTCGTGGCTCGTCGGCGCGAGCCGCCCGGCGGTATGCCGTGCGGTCAACGAGCTCCAGCGGGCGGGGCGCGTCGAACCCGGTCCCGACGGCACCTGGTGGCTCCGGAGCCCACCGCATGAGGCGGCATTGACGCCCGCCGTGCAAGACGTCGCAGCCTGATCACCCAAGCCCCGAGCAGACCTCAGGCGTGAGGGTGCGGGACCTGAGCGCCGCGGGATCACATCATCGGCTCGAGGGCGTCCTGGCTGCGCCCTGGCGAACGGTCAGGTCGCCGTTGGCGACCTTGTAGGCGATCGTGTCGATATAGCCACCGCCATCGCGGGTGCGCTTGGCCGCCTGCTCCGGGGTCACGCTCATGTCGGCCAGCGCGCGCGCCGCCGCGGCGTCGAAGCAGCGTGCCGTCAGCCACCTGGCGGTCATCGTGTCGTCGAACCCGGCGTCCGTCCACGCCTGCGCAGCGGCACTGGGATCGCCGCCCCGATCGGCGAGCTCCCCGTACTGACTGATGGTCGCGACGCCTGTCCTGGCCGCCGGCTCGTACACCTCCATGGACTTACCTCCCGGAAACGTGGGAGAGGCCTTATACAACGATCCCCGCGACCGATCAAGGCGGATGGCGCCGAGGCTGGTGCACGGGTACGCCGGCGGTAGGACTAGAAGTGAGCTCCCGGGGTAGCCGGGCGGCGTGAACTCGATCACCCCCTATCGCGATGGCCCCCTGCTGGTGCGCGGAGACTTCCGGCTCCAGGACCAGGACGGAAACGAAATCGACCCCGGGCGCGACACCGTGGCACTGTGCCGGTGCGGCAAGTCGCGCATGCGCCCCTTCTGCGACGGCTCTCACAAGTTGATCGGCTTCCGGGCCCCCAGCGGACGCGAATCGGGTCGCGAGAGCCCGTTCGAGGCGGACCAGCCCACGGGTGGCTAGGCCGGGATATGGCTAGGCCGGGATCGGCGCTTCCAGCGGCACGCGCAACGAGCTGCGTCCCGCCTCCCACGATTCCAGCAGGTGGCGCGTCCAGCGGGACTCGATCTCGATGGCGGCGCGGGCGCCGAACAGCACGTCCTCGGCCACCTCGGGCTCCTGGCGCATGAGCCCGCCCGCCAGGTCGACCACTGCGATGTTCTCGTGCACGGCGTCGGCCTCCACGTGCTCGTCGAAGAAGTCGGTGGCCCGGCCCTCGTGGCCCAGGCGCCTCAGTCCGTCCGCATACCGGCGGTTGGCCAGCGAGGAGGTCATCTCGAACAGCGCCAGGTGACCCACGATCGCTCCGCGGTTGCGCCGGTGCAGGCCGAACAGCGACATGAGGTTGACGGTGGCCAGGGTGATTGCCGGTAGGTGGTCGAGGTACGCGCCGTAGGACGCGTCGAGGTCCATCGCCTCCATCGAGTCGGCGAACAGCTGGGCGTGCACACGCTCCGGGCGCCCGCCGCCATACTCGTCGGCCTGCACCTCCACCAGCGCGGCCTTCGCACCGCCGGTCAGGCGCGGGATCGCCCATGAGTGCGGATCCGCCTCCTTGAGCTGGTAGGCGGACCGGTGCACGAGGAACTCCAGCACCTCCTCGACGCTGCCATGGCGGCTGAGATACACCGACAGCGATGGCCCGTCGTCGGCATCCGCGATCGCCCTCAGCGCCCAATCGGCCTCCTCGGGGCGTGGCGCCGGCGGCCCCCCGCCGTCGGCGTCGCGAACGGCGCGCTCGAACACCGCCTCCATCTCGCCCCGCAGGGCTATCAGGGACGGCTCCCACTCCCACCGCTCATCGACCCCCGGCAGGCCGCGGTAGAAGAGCTCGTAGCAGCAGTACAGCGCCAGCTGCAGATCCTCGTCGCCGAACGGGTCGGCGGAGGCAATCACGTCGATCGGGGCGAGCCGGTGGGGGGCCGCAGTGAGCTCGCTGAACAGTGCCTCGCTCACTTGGCCGCGAGGGGCGGGCACCGTACGCATGGCCACACCTTTCCCCGGGGAAGCCGTTCGCAATCGTCCGATTGCGCCATCAGCCCACGGCCAGGAAGCTGTCGGCCAGCCAGGCGACCAGCCCGTTCAGACCCTCCTGCTCGGCCACCTGCCGCTG
>JACCUE010000166.1 GCA_013812005.1 Thermoleophilaceae bacterium | reverse complement strand
GGCCACCTCGTCGATCACCAGGTCGGCGAGCGCCTCGAGGTCGGGCATTCCGTCGTAGTCGCCGATCAGCGAAATGGTCACCGAGCCGTTGTAGCTCATCGCCGCCACCGCCAAGCGCTGGTCGGGGGCAAGGAAGGCGATCGGCACCAGCTCGAGCAACTCCCGGCCGAGCAGGTACAGCGGAAACTGCGGTCCGGGGACGTTGGTGGTCAGCAGGTTGTACATCCGGGTCGAGAAGTGCAGCCGCGAGGCCCGGGCGAAGATCGTGGGCGGCGCGAAGTCCTCCAGGCTCGCGATCACCTCCGCGCCCAGGGCCTGCTTGGAGCTTTTCAGGTCTTTCATCGAGTCCTTGACCAGCCGCATCCGCTCGACGGAGTCATCGGCGAAGGTGGGCAGGCGGCCGATCATGATCGTGATCTGGTTGCCCAGCGATCCCCCGTCCCCGGCCGCGCGCACCGAGACGGGCACCGCCGAGCGGATCTCCAGGCCCTCCGTGCGCACGCCGCGCGAGCGCAGCCAGTGGTGCAGCGCGCCGGTGATCACCGCCAGGAAGACGTCGTTCACGGTGCCGCCCAGTTCGTTCTTGATCTCCTTCAGATCCGGCAGGGGAACCCGGGCCCACGTCATCCGGCGATGCGGGCCGATCGGTCCGTTGAGGGGCGTCTGGGGCGCGGGGCTGACTCCGCCCCAGATCACCTCGCCGAGGCCGGCCGCCGCCTCGCGTGCGACCGCCACGCTGCGGCCGGGGCTGGCAGCGGCGCCCAGCGCACGACGCGTGAGGCTCAGCGGCACGGTGGCGAGCTCGCCCAGGCCCTTGGCCACCACTCCGGCGTCGCTGGGCTCCGGCGACGGGCTCCAGGCGCGCTCGGGCGGAGGTACCTTCGTGCCGTCGCGCTGCAGGTCGAACAGCACGGTGGTCAGATCGGCCCCCGACACGCCATCCACCAGGGAGTGGTGGGTCTTATTGATGATCACGAACTTGTCGCGCTGATAGCCCTCGACGAGCCAGAGCTCCCACAGCGGCTTGGACCGGTCGAGGCGCTGGGAGAAGATCCGGCCGGCCAGCAGCCGCAGCTGCTCCACCGAGCCGGGCCCCGGAAGAGCGGCGTGACGCACGTGGTAGCCAATGTTGAAGCTCGGGTCGTCGATCCACAGTGGGCGCCCCATCTCGAAACGGGGGAATGACACCTTCTGGCGGTAGCGCGGCACGAGGTGCAGGCGCGACTCGAGGTATGCGGCGAACTCCTCCGGACCCGGCGCCGGACCTTCGAAGATCATCAACCCGCCTATGTGCATGTGCGAACCCTCGCGCTCCTGCGCGAGGAACGACGCGTCCACTGAGCTCAGGCGGTCCATGTGCTTGGCCATCTCTCTCCCTACTCCCGCGGAATGCTGACAGGTGAGCCTACTCAGCACCCCTACGCGCTCCGCCCTCCTCGGGAGCAGCGCAGCGTCCCTCTCACTTCGGCTGTGGGAACTGCGTGCCCACGAATGCGTCCCACATGCGATCGGTGAAGAGCGCGCGCTGGCCCATCACGATTCTCGCCGACGGCGTGACCGGGTAGCGAGCCTTGGGCCGCCGGCTGCCGATCGCCTTCTCGATCGTCTTGGCCACGGTCTCGGGGCCACCGCCGAGCATGGCGGCAGGCCCTTCGTAGGCGCCCACCGTCGAAGCCGCCACCGCCTGGTTGAACTCCGCGTAGGGACCGCCCTCGTCATCGGTACCGGTGTTGAGCGCGCCCACCGCGGCCGCCGCGAACTCGGTCTTGATCAGCCCCGGCTCGATCAGCACCACGTCCACGCCGAAGCCCTTGACCTCGAAGCGCATCGCGTCGCTGATGGCCTCCACCGCGTACTTCGTGGCGTGATAGACCCCGGCTCCCGGGAAGGTCAGCTTGCCGCCCATCGATCCGACGTTCACGATCCGGCCCCAGCGCTGCTCGCGCATCTTTGAAAGCACGAGCTGCGACATCCGGATCAGGCCGAAGACGTTGGTCTCGAACTGGGTGCGGATCTCGTCGAGGTCGACCGACTCCACCGCGCCCGACTGGCTGTAGCCGGCGTTGTTGACCAGAGCCCCTACGGCGCCCTCTGCCTCCTCCACCGCCGATACCGCCGCGCGCATCGAGTCCTCGTCGGTCACGTCGAGCGCGAGCGTTCGGCAGCCCTTGGCTTCGAGGTCTGAGATCGACTCGATCCTGCGCGCGGTCGCGTACACGATGTAGCCGGCCGAGGCCATCCGCTCCGCCGTCGCCCGGCCGATGCCGGTCGAACAGCCCGTGATCAGCACTGCCTTCGATGCGCTCACCGCTCTCCTTCACTCGCTGGAATGCGGCACGCTACCGGTAGCGATGCTCGCCGGCGAGAAGAGGCAGCGCCGGCGGCCGGTAATCTGGATGGCGTGATAGGAGAGCGGGCCGTGTCCACACCGGGCGCGGACGAGATCCAGCCGGTCGCGAACGAGACGCGAGACCGCATCATCACCGGGACGGTGACGGTTCTCCCCATCCTGGGCCTGGGGCTGGTGTGCTGGCAGCTCTGGGAGCGGGCGCTGCACTGGCACGATGTCGTGGTCTTCCTGATCGTCTACGCGGCTACGGGCCTTGGCATAACTGTCGGCTTCCACCGCCTGCTCACCCACCGCAGCTTCAAGACCAAACGCTGGCTACGGGCCACCTTCGCGGCGCTGGGATCGGCCGCCGTGGAGGGACCGGTGATCTCATGGGTCTCCGACCACCGCAAGCACCACGTGTACGCCGACCGTGACGGGGATCCACATTCTCCTCACGTGGACCACGGCGTGGGCTGGCGAGGCGCGCTGCGTGGCCTGCTGCACGCTCACGTGGGCTGGCTGTTCATCCACACGCAGCGCGGCGCGAAGGAGCGCTTCGCGCCCGACCTGATCGACGACCCGGCAATCCGCTTCGTCGACCGCACCTTCGTCCTGTGGGTCGCGCTCGGGCTGCTGGTGCCCTTCGGGCTCGGATACGCACTCGGCGGCTCCTGGCTGACCGGGCTCACCGGGCTGCTCTGGGGAGGGTTGGTGCGCATGCTCGTGCTCCACCACGTGACCTTCAGCATCAACTCGCTGTGCCACTTCTTCGGGCGCCGGCGCTTTGACACCGACGACCATTCGCGCAACCTGCTGTGGCTGGCGCCGCTCTCCTTCGGCGAGTCGTGGCACAACAACCATCACGCCTTCCCCACGTCGGCCCGTCACGGGCTGCGCCCGTGGGAGCTGGACCTCTCCGCGATGCTGATCCGGGGGCTCGAGTCGGTGGGGCTCGCGTGGGACGTGGTGCGCGTGAGCGGCGAGCGCCAGGACGCCCGCGCCGGCACGTAGCTCAGGGAGGAGCCCAGCCGGAGCTGCCGGAGGAGCGCAGGCCGATCGCATCGGGAGGAGCGCAGCCGGAACGTTGTTCCGGCGAGCACCGCACCGGAGGCTCTCGGCCGAGCACCGCACGGGGGGCTCTCCGCACCTTTCCCTCCTCAGGGCGTGAGCACGACCTTGCCGACATTGCGTCGTTCGCTGAGGTAGCGGTGCGCCTCGGGCGCTTGGGCGAAGGTGAACGCCTTGGCCACCACGGGCTTGATCGTGCCGTCGGCGATCAGCTCCTCGACTGCATGCAGGTAGGGCGCGAGCGAGCCCATCTCGTCCCAGAGGGTCAGCATGTTGAGCCCGATCACGCTCTTGGACTGCGACATCTGCTTGATCAGGTTGAAGCGCGGCATGGTCACCGCCGCGCGGGCGGCGGCCACCAGGTTGCGCCTCTCCCCTGACATCACGGCGGAGGCGCCGAAGCACACCAACCGCCCACCAGGGCGCAGCAGCTCATAGCTGCGGCGAAAGCTCCTGCCGCCCACGGCATCCATCACCAGGTCGACCTTGGGCAGCCCTTTGTCCCATCCGGGCTTCGTGTAGTCGAGCGCGTGGTCGACTCCGATCGCGCGAATCGCGTCGTGCTTCTGAGGTGAAGCGGTGCCGAGCACCTCGGCACCGTGGTGCTTCGCGATCTGGGTGGCCGCTATGCCCACGCCCCCCGCGGCCGCATGGATGAGCACCCGCTCACCGGCCCGCAGCGCGCCGAAGCGCATCAGCCCGAGATAGGCGGTGAGATAGTTGACCGGCACCGCGGCGCCCTCCTCGAAGGACATCTGCTCCGGCAGCCTGACCACATCGTCCACCTTGGCCCTCACTCGTTCCGAGTAGCCGCCGAACCGCGTCCCGGCCATCACGCGATCGCCGACCTCGAAGCGCTGCGCTCCTTCACCAAGCTCGCTCACGATGCCGGCCACCTCATAGCCCACGACCACGGGCGGCTTTGGCGCATCGGGATAGAGGCCCACCCGCGCCATCACATCTGCGAAGTTCACGCCCGCCGCTGCCACGTCGATCGCAACCTCACCCGAGCCGGGGCGGGGATCGATGCGCTCCTGGACCTGCAGCACCTCCGGTGCGCCGTGCTCGGTGATCACTATCGACTTCATCCGGCTCCTCTCCGTTGAACCGCCACGAGTATCCCTCGACCGCCGCCGCTCCGCCCGGCGCGACGGCGACCATCTAGGCTCCGCAGCCGGCACCCGACGGCAGGAGAAGCACTCCCCATGCAGCTCGACGAGGCCTACCAGCAGCAGCTTGGCCACTGGCGCGCGACGCTGCACAGTGGCGCGGGACGCATCGGCTGGAAGATCGGGCTCAACGTACCCACCGTCCAGGAGAAGCTCGGCATCGACCGCTCGGTGGTCGGACACCTGACCACAGCCACGCTCATGGGCGCCGATGGCTCGCACTCCCTTGCCGGCGCGGAGAAGCCGATGGCCGAGCCGGAGATCGCAATAGAGGTCGGCCCGGATGGCACGATCGCAGGCCTCGCGCCGGCAATCGAGGTGGCAGACATCGATCGCCCGCTCGAGGACGTGGGCCAGATCGTGGCCGCCAAC
This sequence comes from Thermoleophilaceae bacterium, assembly GCA_013812005.1. GTDB lineage: Bacteria > Actinomycetota > Thermoleophilia > Solirubrobacterales > Thermoleophilaceae > JAAYBF01. Next base: position 317 of record JACCUE010000166.1, on the reverse strand, counting down.
ATCTTCCACCGGGCGGTGGCGATCGGACCCTCCGTGGACCTCGACCGCGCCGAGGGGATCGAGGCGATCCTCAGGGTGAACGGCGAGCAGGTCGCAAGTGCCGACGCGGGCTCCACGGATCTCGGCGCGACCATCGCCCTCGTCGACGAGACGCTTCGGGAGGCGGGGGAGTCGCTGCAGGCCGGCGACCGCATCATCGCCGGCTCTCTGACCCCGCCGGCGCCGATCCGGCCGGGCGACCGAGCCGAGGTCGATCTCGGCCCGGTCGGACGGCTCGAGGTTTCCTTCAGCTAGCTCTGCGGGCTCTGCGGCGAGCT
>JACCUE010000313.1 GCA_013812005.1 Thermoleophilaceae bacterium | reverse complement strand
TCCCGGCGTGTCGACGAGCACGACCAGCGGGATCCCATAGGTGTCGCAGTGGCGCACGAAGCGGGCGGCCTTCTCGGAGGCGGCGGAGTCGATCACCCCGCCAAGGTAGCGGGGCTGGTTGGCCACGAAGCCGACGGGGCGGCCGTCGATCCGCCCGAACCCCGTGACCATGTTCCGCGCCCAGCCGGCCGAGAGCTCGAGCAGGCGCGATCCGTCAGCGATGCAGCGGATCACATCGCGCACGTCGTAGACCTTCCGCGCCTCCTCGGGCACGCAGGCGGAGGGGTCCGTGCCGCTCGCCGGCTCGGACTTCTCGAGCTGTGACCTGGGAGCGCTCCCGTTTGCCAGCGCCGCCGTCCTCTGGGGCAGGTAGCCGAGCAGCTCTCGAGCCAGCCCGACGGCGGCGGCGTCGTCGGCGGCGACGAGCTGGCAGACGCCGTTGGCCGAGTGCACCCGCGGCCCGCCGAGCTCTTCCTTGGAGACGTCCTCCCCCATCACCTCCCTCACGACCCCGGGTCCGGTGAGAAACATGCTGGCCCGCTCGGTCATGATGATCACGTCGGTCAGCGCAGGGGAATAGGAGCCCCCGCCCGCCGACGTGCCGGTGATCACGGTGATCTGCGGGACACGCTTCGATAGCCGGACGTTCTCCAGGAAGATGCGCCCGTACCCGCCGAGGGCGGCCGTGCCTTCGTCCATGCGCGCCCCCGCCGATTCGACGAAGGCGACGACGGGAGCGCCCGCCCGGCCGGCCATGCTCAGGACGCGGACGATCGTGTCGGCCTGTGCCTCGCCGAGCGACCCGCCCATGAAGGCGGCGTCCTGGGCGTAGCAGAAGACCTGGCGGCCGTCGACGGTGCCCGCTCCTCCCAGCACGCCGTCGCCGGGCGTGCTGCGCTCGGCGTCGCGCTGGATGCCGGTGCGGATCAGGTGCAGCGTGCCCGGATCGCAGAGCGCCTCGAGACGCTCGCGCGGTCCGAGCACGACCTCCTCCTCCTGCTCCTGGGGGGGAACGGCCTCGACTGTCATGCCGCCTCCAGGCACAGCACCGCGTTGTGCCCGCCGAAGCCGAACGAGTTGGAGATCGCCCGCAGGGGGCGGCCGTCGGCCTCGATCTGGCGGGCGCCCTCGGGCACGTAGTCGAGATCACAGTCCTCGTCGCGCTCCTCCCACCCGACCGTCGGCGGCGCCACGCCGCGCTGGAGGCTGAGGGCCGTGGCGACAGCCTCGACCGCGCCGGCGGCACCGAGCAGGTGGCCGGTCACCGACTTCAGCGAGGAGATCGGCACATCGCCGGCGCGCGCCCCCAGGGCGCGCTTGAGCGCCGCGGTCTCCGAGGCGTCGTTGAGTGGAGTGGACGTCCCGTGTGCGTTCACATAGTCGATCCCGTCCGGCTCCAAGCCGGCATCGGCGAGGGCGGTCTCGATCGCCCTCGCGGCGCCGTCGCCCGAGGGCTGGGGCGCTGTGAGGTGATGGGCGTCCGCGGTCGCCCCATAGCCGGTGAGGTATCCCAGTATCTCGGCGCCGCGCTCCTTGGCGGCCTCTTCGGTCTCGAGGACCAGCGCGCCGGCGCCCTCGCCCATTATGAAGCCGTCGCGGCGAGCGTCGAACGGGCGTGAGAAACCCGACGGGGAGGTCGCGCCCATGCCCGCGAAGGCGGCCCGGGCGAGGGGAGTGAGGCCGGCCTCGGCTCCGCCGACGAGGCACGCCTCCGCGTCACCATGCTGGACCATCCGCATACCGGCGCCGATCGCGTGGGCGCCCGCCGCGCAGGCGGACACCGTGCCGTAGCACTGGCCCTTCAGCCCGTGCTTCATGGCCGCGACGCCGGAGGCGGCGTTGGCCATCAGCAGCGGGACTGACAGCGGCGACACCGCCTCGGCGCCGCGCTCACGCAGCGCCTCGTGCTGCTCCTCGATCGTGGCGATGCCACCGATCCCGGTGCCCATGATGCAGCCCACGCGGCCGGGATCGACCGGCGGACCGTCCTCCCAGCCTGCCTGCTGGACCGCCTCCTGGCACGCTACGAGCGCGAACTGGGTGAAGCGGTCGGCGCGCCGGGTGTCCTTGCGCGACAGGAACTCCTCGGGATCGAAGTCCCGGCAGCCGCCGAGCCCGTCCTCGATTCCCGACTCGCCGGCCGACCAGCGGTCGATCATCGTCGTCGCGCCGACCCCGAGCGGGGTGATGGCACCGAGACCGGTGATTGCGACGCGCCGGCTCACTTGTCCCTGCGCTCCTCGATCTTGCTCACGGTTGGCATCTGAGGGTGCTCCTTTCGGGGGCGGCGACCGCTAAGCGGTCATGCCGCCATCTACGGTCAGGGTCGTGCCGTTGACATATGAGGCGTCGTCGGAGACGAGGAATCGCACGCAGGCAGCCACCTCCTCGGGGGTCCCGGCGCGTCGCGCCGGGATGGCGCGCAGCATCTCGTCGCCGATGCCCTCGGTCAGCTCAGTGTCTATGAGCCCGGGCGCCACCGCGTTCACCGTGACCGAGCGGCGCGCCACCTCGGCGGCCACCGTGTGGGTGAAGGCGACCAGCCCGGCCTTCGAGGCGGCGTAGTTCGCCTGGCCGGGGTTCGCCCGCTGGCCGACGACCGAGGCGATGTTCACCACCCGGCCGAAGCGTTCCCGCATCATGGTTCGCAGGGCGCGCCGGGTGGTGCGGAAGGCGGCGGACAGGTTGGTCTCGAGCACCCGGTCCCAGGCGTCGTCTTCCATCTGCGGCGAGAGGCCGTCGGCGCGCACGCCGGCGTTGTTGACAAGCACGAGGACGGGCCCGAAGTGCTCCTCGAGGCCCGTGAACAGCGTATCGGCGGCGGAGCGATCGGCCACGTCGGCCTGCAGCGCGAAGGCGCGGCCACCGGCGGCCTCGATCTCGCCCACCACGCGCTCGGCACCCTCTTGGTCGCTGCGGTAGTTGACCCCCACGGGCCACCCGTCCGCGGCGAGCGCGCGCGCGGTGGCGGCGCCGATCCCGCGCGAGGCGCCGGTCACGAGCGCGCAGCCCTTTTCGTTCATATCCCCCACTCGACCACCCCCGATCCCCAGGTGGCCGCGGGGTGGGAGATCGTGCTAGGCACTGGCTGCCTCGGCCGGCTCCGGAGCCGTCACTTCGACATCGTCGAGTGTGCGTTTCACGAGACCGGAGAGGACCTTCCCGGGCCCCGTCTCCACGAAGCTGCGCCCGCCGGCGGCGTGGACGGCGTTCAGGACCTCGACCCAGCGTACGGGCGACACGAGCGCCTTCGCCAGGCAGTCGC
>JACCUE010000295.1 GCA_013812005.1 Thermoleophilaceae bacterium | reverse complement strand
ACGACGACCTTCAGCTCATCTCTGTCCTGTGATCGAGAGATCGCGGACACGACGCCGAACTCAAGCAGGAGCAGCTGGACGTCCCGCGCCAGCTGCTCCGAGCACGTCGAGTACGAGATCTGGATCGTGTTGCGAGGCAGCAGCGAACAGGATCCGTCCGCCTCGAAAAGCGACTGCAGGAAGGCTCGCTTGACGGTGGGCTCCGCAGACCAAACGCCCTCCGGCACGCGCTTTTCGCGGCTACGGCCGGTGAGCTCGCCGAGGGGGCTCGCGCGCAGCGCGCTGAGATCGTGGATATCCAGCTCGTACAGGACGCTCCCCGACGCGATGGTCCGAGTGGAGAGATAGCGCGGCCCGCCGACCACGCGGTCGTAGGCGTCGACCACCGTGGCGAAGTAGTCGGGATCGGTGTTGTTTAAGCCGGCCCGGCGCTCGCTGACCCAGCCTTCCGCGATGAAGGCTCCGGCAAGCACTCCGGCAGCGGCGCGACCCTCGTTGACGGCACCCCGGCTCGCACGCGCGACTCGGGAGACGAGCACACGGTCGCCGGAGGCGACCTCCTCGAGGAGCTTCCAGAGCAGCAGCGGCACACCGGCCATATCGACCAGGCAGAGAACCGGGTGGTTGTATGTACCCGTGAGCTCATGCCCCTGGTGCGTGCGCAGCCGCAGCGTGGGATGGACTCCGGAATGAAAGAGGCGTGTCGTGGGCACCGGCCGGCCGAGCCGATCCAGAACCTCGAGGTCCACGTCATGGTCTGAGCCCGGCTGGGCGTCCGGAACGATCGAGTCGATGCGCCGGGTGCCGCCCGTCGCAGTCGCGACCCGTGTGTCGCCGGTCACGCAGTAGCGCATGGCGGCAGCCGAGTCGTTGTCGATCGAGCCGAAGTTGCCCTGCCCGTCGACGAGCGGCTCGCGCATCGCGAAGTCCTGCGCCAGGCGCACGAGCGTGTCGTAGATCGCCGAGTCGCCGTGCGGGTGGAACTTCGACATCACCTCACCGACGGTCGCGGCGGACTTCTTGTACGGGCGCGTCGGTCCCAGGCCACTCTCGTGCATCGCGTAGAGCACGCGGCGGTGCACCGGCTTGAGCCCGTCGCGCACGTCGGGCAGCGCTCGCCCTACGATCACGCTCATCGCGTAGTCGAGGTAGGAGGAGCGCATCTCCTCCTCCAGCCCACGCGGCTCTATGTGGCCCCCGGAGAGGATCTCGGCGCCGGCCATCAGACGTCCAGGTTGGTCACGTCGCGGGCGTTGGCCTCGATGAACTCACGGCGCGGCTCGACCTTGTCGCCCATGAGCATCGAGAAGATCTGGTCGGCGCCGGCGGCATCGTCGATCGTGACCTGCTGGAGCGTGCGCCGCTCGGCGTCCATCGTGGTGTCGAACAGCTGATCCGGGTTCATCTCCCCCAGGCCCTTGAAGCGCTGCACGTTGACACCCTCGCGCGCCACGTCGAGCACCTTCTTGCGCAGGTCCTCGAAGGACAGCGCGAGCGCCTCGTGGCGACCGAGCACGACGTCGAAGGGCGGCGTGCCGGCCAGCTGCTCGAGCTCCTTGTGGACGCGCACGAAGTTGCGGTAGTCCTGGCGATCGAACATGTCCCGGCCCAGCTTGTAGGTGGCGGCCGAGCCAGACCGGCGCTCGACGACGCGCACGACCAGCTCGTCCTCGTCCTGGGACAGGAGCTCCGTGTCGTAGGGCTCGCCCTCGGGCGGCACCTTCGCCGTGAGCGCGATCACGCCCTCGGCGTCGGTCACCTCCTCATCGAGGATCTGCGACTCCTCGAGGAAGGTGATCGTGTCGTGGCCGTACTCGGCCCGCAGCGCCGACGCCCAGCCCTCGTACTGCTTGAGCAGGCGGCCGTACTTCTGCCAGCGCACATGGGTGAGCTTGAACTCGCTGCCGCCGCGCCCCTTGACGGAGATCCGCTCGAGCTTGTCGCGCAGCAGCGCCTCCTCGAGCTCGGACTCCTTCTCGATCCACGTCTCCTGCCCGCCGACCTTCATCTTGTACAACGGCGCCTTGGCCAGGTACACGTAGCCCGCGTCGATGAGGGCCGGCATCTCGCGGAACAGGAAGGTGAGCACCAGGGTGCGGATGTGCGCGCCGTCCACGTCGGCGTCGCACATGACGATGACCTTGTGGTACCGAGCCCGCTCGATGTCGAACTCGTCACGGATGCCAGTGCCGATGGCGGTGATCATCGCCTGGATCTCGTTGTTGCCGAGCACCTTGTCGATGCGGTTCTTCTCGACGTTGATGATCTTGCCGCGCAGGGGCAGGACGGCCTGTGTGTTGCGGTCGCGGCCCTGCTTGGCCGAGCCGCCGGCTGAGTCGCCCTCGACCACGAACAGCTCGGCGAGCTTCGGGTCGCGCACGCTGCAGTCGGCGAGCTTGCCCGGGAGCGTCGAGTTCTCGAGCGCCGACTTGCGCCGAGTGAGGTCACGGGCCTTGCGGGCCGCCTCCCGGGCGCGTGAGGCCTCGATCGTCTTGGTGATGATGCGGCGCGCGTCGGCCGGGTTCTCCTCGAGGAACTCGGCGAGGCCCCGGTTCACGGCCGCCTGCACGTAGCCCTCCACCGGCGGGTTGCCGAGCTTGGTCTTCGTCTGGCCCTCGAACTGGGGGTCGGCGACCTTCACGGAGATGATCGCGGTGAGGCCCTCGCGCACGTCCTCGCCGGAGAGGTTGGGGTCCTTCTCCTTGAGCTCACCCTTCTGGCGGGCGTAGGCGTTGATCGTCCGAGTCAGCGCCGACCGGAATCCGGACAGGTGCGTGCCGCCCTCGTGCGTGTTGATGTTGTTCGCGAACGAGAGCAACCCCTCCTGGTAGGAGGTGCTCCATTGCATCGCCACCTCGACCTCGCCGACGTCCCCGACGTCGGCCATGTAGACGATCTTGGGGTGCAGCGGATCCTTGGTGCCCTGGCCGTGGATGTACGCCACGAAGTCCACGATGCCGCCGTCGTACTTGAAGGTGCTCGAGAACCCCTCGTTGCGCTCGTCGCTGAAGTCGATCCTCAGGCCCTTGGTGAGGAAGGCCATCTCCCTGAAGCGCTGCTCGAGCGTCTCGCGCTCATAGCCGATCGTCTCGAATATCTCGAGGTCCGGGAGGAAGGTGATGCTCGTGCCGCGGCGGTCAGTGGCCGGGCCCTTCTCGAGCTCGCGCATCGGCGTGCCGCGCTCATAGGACTGCGTCCACTCGTGGCCGTCGCGCCAGACGGTGAGCTCGAGCTTCTCGGAGAGGGCGTTGACCACGGACACGCCGACACCGTGGAGGCCACCGGAGACCTTGTAGCCCCCACCGTCGCCGAACTTCCCCCCGGCGTGCAGGACGGTGAGCACGACCTCGGCAGCGGGGCGCTTCTCCTTCTCGTGCATCTCGACGGGGATGCCGCGGCCGTTGTCGCTGACGGTCACCGAGTTGTCGGGGTGGATGGTGATGTCGACGTGGTCGCACTCCCCTGCCAGTGCCTCGTCGACCGAGTTGTCCATCACCTCGTAGATCAGATGGTGCAGCCCGCGGACGCCTGTCGAGCCGATGTACATGCCCGGTCTCTTGCGCACCGCTTCGAGGCCCTCCAGGACCGTGATGTCCTGCGCCCCGTAACTGCTTCCCGAGCCTTCTGCCCTGCCGTTCGTCGAGTCCTTCGCCAAGCCGTTCCTTCCGGTCATCCACACAAGAGAAGACCCCGGCCCGGCACGTCAAGTCCGTGGGGTCGGGGCGCTCAGACTACGGCCGCGGATGATAGCAGAGAGGGGGTGGCCAGGACGACTCAGCCAGTAGCAAAAGCCCCGCAAATAGGCATAAAACTGCCGCGGTGTGCACCATCGTGTTTCCCTTTGTTACGGATCCGGGTCAGCGGCCGCCTGTCGCGCGTACCCGGAGCCGGGTGAGCGGCGGCCGGCCCACGGGCCCCAGCGCTTCGTTCAGACGCCGGAGGAGGTCCGGTCCGAGGAGCTCCAGCTCGGCGGCCCAGACCGCGGAGCGACACTCGATGGTCAGCGTGCCGCCGTGCTCGGCCACGGGAGTCGCCTCGGCGGAGATCGCCTGCCCGGCGAGCTCGGGCCACCGGGCCTGGACACGGGCGAGCAAGGTCGCCGGCGCGGCCCGGGCCGTGGCGTCGCCGAGCGCCTTTCCGAGCGAGCGCGGGCCGGCGCGCCTCACCCGACCGCCTGACGCGGGGCCGGCGACAGGGTCCCGTCGCTCACTTCGATCACGGTCGTTCCCGGATCACGGGCGCCCGGGACATGATCGAGGTCGGTGGTCGTCACGAGGCTCTGGCCCTCGGAGCACAGCAGGTCGGCCAGCAGCTCCCGCCGGGCTGAGTCCAATTCCGACATCACGTCATCCAAGAGCATCAGTGGCGGGCGTCCGCGCTGAGCTTGGAGCAGGTCGCGCTCGGCGAACAGGAGGGCCAGCAATCCGACCCGCTGCTGGCCCTGCGAGCCGTAGGTACGCAGCGCGCGCCCGGCATGCGTCAGGCGTACGTCGTCGCGATGCGGTCCGTGCGCGGTGAACCCACGCTCGAGATCGGCCTCACGGCGCTCGCCCAGCTCGGCCCTCAGTCCCTCCGCGGTCGAGGTGGCAGAGCGGGGCCGGTACTCCACGCGCGAGTCGCCGGCGAGGCCGAGTTGGGCGCCGCGCGCCTCGAAGAGGGGCGCGAGCAGGCCGATGGCGCTTGCCCGGTCGGCCATCAGCTGCGCCCCGTGTCGAGCAAGCTCGACATCCCAGGTCGACAGCGACGCCACAGATGATGCCCCGGCCCTCACCCGGGCGAGCAGCGCGTTGCGCTGCGCCAGCGCCCTCGAATAGGCCGTACGCGTGGCCGCGCGGACCGGCCACACTGCGGCCACAAGGCTGTCCAGATGTGCACGGCGGCCGCTCGGAGCGCCCTTGACGAGGTCCAGGCGATCGGGCAGGAAAACGCTCACGAGCGGGCGTTCAGCCACTGCCAACAGGCTGTCGACACGGGCCCCGTCCACGCGGAGGGCCTTCTCCTCGCCCGGGCTGAAGCCGGCTTCAATCAGATGCTCGGCGCCATCCTCGTCCCGTGTGGCGAGAGTGACTCGCGCCACACCAACACCGTGGCGCGGGAGCTCGCGCTCCGTCGACGTGCGCGGTGAGCGCCCCGTACAAGCGAAATACACAGCTTCGAGGAGATTCGTCTTGCCGGCGCCGTTGGGGCCCGCCACGACCGTCAGCCGGTCGCCGAGCTCTGCCCTCGCGCGCTCGTAGTTGCGAAAGTCGCGCAGCTGGAGAGCCGTGACCTGCACCGGCTTGCGCGCCGCTCAGACGTTCAGCCGAATCGGCATGACCAGGTAGATGAAGCCGCCATCATCGCCGGACTGGATCAGGCCGGGGCGCAGCGGACTGATCAGCTTGAGCACGAGCTCATCCGTCTCGGCGCTCTCCAAACCGTCGCGGAAAAACTCGGGATTGAAGCCGATCTCCAATGGTTCGCCCTTGAATGGAACCGGAAGAGCCTCGCGGGCCTCACCCACGTCAGGTGTCTGGGCGGAGACCTCGAGCGCCCCCTCGGTGAACGACAACCGCAGCGGAGCATTCTTCTGGGCCAGCAGGCTGATGCGCCGGACCACTTCGAGCAGCTCGCCGCGCTCCACCCGCAGCTCATGCTCGTAGGACTCTGGAAGTAGCTGCTGATAGTTCGGGAATCGTCCTTCCACCAGGCGTGATGACAGAACTGCGTCGCCGGCACTGAATACGACCTGGTTGTCGAGCGCGGTCACATCGATCGTTTCCGCACCGTTGGCCGCGGCGATCCGGCTCAACTCCTGCAACGTCCGCGCAGGCACGTTGGCCTCGAGGGTGCCGGCCAGCGCTCGGTCGAGCTTCGTCTCCTTGACTGAGAGCCGGTAGGAATCCGTAGCGACCATCCGTAGGAGGTCGTTCTCGGCGGTGACGAGCACGCCCGTGAGGTGCGGTCGCGTCTCGTCTCGCGACGCTGACCGCGCCACCCGACCGACGGTTTCGATGAAGGCGGGCGCCGGAACGGATAAGGCGCTGGAGGGGTCCGCCTGCGGAAGCTTTGGGAAGTCCTCGAGGGGCAATGTGCGCAGGTGAAAGCTTGCGGAGCCGGAGATTACCTCGACGTCTTGCTTCGAGGCCCTGTACTCAACGGACACGGAGTCCTGGGGCAACGACCGGGCGACGTCGAGAAGTAGACGACCGGGAACGACCACGGATCCGGCGGCATCGATCTCTGCGTCGAGTGATGCGCGGATACCGAGGTCAGTGTCGGTGGCGTGCAACTCTGCACGTCCGTCCTCGAGTCGGATCAGCACGCCGGCAAGTGTCTGGATCGCACTCCGTGTCGACGCGCCGCGCGCTACGACGGACAGCTGCGCCAAGAACGTTTCACGAGAAACAGTGAACTTCAACGAGATCTATCCAGTCTTGTCAGAGGAAGTAGGGGGCTGTTGAAAGATGGAAAGCATGGCTAACGGGCTGTCCAGAGCGGCTCGGATGCGCACAGGAGCTTGGTGGTATCGGTTTGATTCTTGCAGTCCAACCGGAGGGCAGCCCCTAACGGGAGAGCCGTGTGCGCAGGTTGTTGACAGCGGTAGCCAGCTCTGGGTCTCGGGTGACCTCGGTCGATACGCTACGCACGGCGTGGAGAACCGTGCTGTGGTCGCGATCACCGAAGCCTCTGCCGATCTCCGGGAAGCTCTGGCCTGTGAGCTCGCGAGCGAGATACATGGCGACTTTACGCGCGCGCGCCACGGCCGGGCGACGATCGCGAGCGAGGAGTGAATCTGTGCCGATGCCGAACTGGGTTGCCGTGGCGTCGAGGATCGCAGCCACCGTGCAGGATCCTTGGCTCTGTTCGGGCGCGACCCGCTCGAGCAGCCGGCGCGCCAGTTCGGGCGACGGAAGCTCGTTGCGCAGAGACGCGTAGGCCACGACTTGGATCAGGGCCGCCTCGAGGGCTCTGACGCTGGTGGTAACACGGACGGCGATCTCTTCGACGAGCTCCGGTCCGGCCGGTACGGAGTCGAGGCGCGCCCGCTTCTCGAGGATGGCTCGGCGGACTGGGAGATCGGGCGGCTCGAGCCCGACGACGAGGCCGGAGGCGAAACGCTCCCCGAGCCGGTCTTCGATGCCGCCGAGTTGCTCAGGGCTGCGGTCGGAGGTCATCACCAATTGGCGACCCGAGTCGTGAAGCACGTTGAAGGTGTGAAAGAGCTCCTCTTCGGTGCGGGTCTTGTCCGCAAGGAACTGAACGTCGTCCAGGAGCAAGACATCGACACCACGGAAGCTGCGCTTGAAAGCATCGGTGTCCTTCGCTCGCACCGCTTGTACGAACTCCGTCGTGAACTCCTCCACGGTGGCGTATCTGACGGTGAGCGCGGGCGCGAACCGCGTGACGTAGTTGCCGACGGCGTGGAGGAGATGTGTCTTGCCGAGGCCGGGGCGTCCGTAGATGAACAGGGGGTTGTAGGTCTGGCCGGGCTGTTCGGCTACCGCAAGCGCTGCGGCGTGGGCGAATCGATTGCCGCGGCCGATCACGAACTGCTCGAAGGTGTACTTGGGCCTCAGACGGAGCTCGTTGGCGCCGGGCGCAGGCGCGAAGGGGGCGTCTGGCTTACCTGGATCTGGCGTCCACGCCCCGTCGACCACTTCGACGAGCGCGTCGGCGCGAAAGGCCCGCGCCGACGCTGCCGCGAGGAGGGGCAGATAGCGATCGCGAACCCACGTGCGGATGTGGTCCGGCGCCTTTACGTACAGCGTCCGTCCCTCAACGCCGGCGAGCTCGAGCGGCTCGAGCCAGATGTGGAACTTGAAGTCGGGCACTTCGCGACGTAGCTCGCCGCGGACGCAGTCCCAGATTGAGTCGAGCTGTTCGCGCACGGGCAGACGCGACCCCCCCGGGCCGGATTGAACTGAAGGTATGGACGAGAGAGGCGCTGGCCAGCATGGACCATGCTCCTCGGAGCGGGCGAGTCTACAGGCGTCTGGTGGGAAGTCGGCAAAGCTGTCCGGGGGACAGGCAGGCTTCGCGCAAATCGCGGAAAAAGAGGTGTCTATGCAGGAACCGGGAGCTCGGCCCCAGCCCCAGTGACAGAACTCACGCGCCCGCGTCACCGGCCCCCGAGGCGGTGGAGATCGATCCCTATACTCCATCGGCGGTGCTCAGATGAAACGTACCTACCAGCCCAAGAAGCGCAAGCGTGCCCGTACGCACGGTTTCCGAAAGCGCATGAGTACCCGCGCCGGTCGCCACGTGCTGCGTCGCCGGCGCGCCAAGGGCCGGCACAGCCTCACGCCGTAGGCATGGCGCGCGCCGGTGAGGGCCGCCGCGGCCCGCGCCGCAAGCGTCGGCGGCTATCGCGCAGCGGTGAGTTCGATCGGGTCTACCGTGAAGGCCGTTCCCACGCGAGCCGCTATCTCGTCCTCTATTCGTTTCCGCGCGCCCCCGGCGGCGAGGGTCCGCGGCTGGGGGTATCGGTGGGACGGAAGGTCGGCGGCGCGGTCGATCGCAACCGAGTCAAGCGCCTGCTCAGGGAGTCCTTCTGGTCGGCTGCCGGCGATCTGCCGGATGGCCATGACTTCGTGATCGTCGCGCGCCCGGCCGTGTGCGAGCTCGTAGCGGAACGTGGAGAGGTAGGCATGAGCGAGGCCCTGCAAGAAGTGCTCCGCGGAGCGGGGCTGGCCGGGGAGGAGGGGTCATGACCGCGCTGCGCTCGATCGCCGTTGCACCGTTGCGCTTCTACCAGCGAGCGATCTCCCCCGCCCTGCCCCAGCGGTGCAAGTACCATCCGAGCTGCTCGCAGTATGCCGTCACGGCGATTCGGCAGTACGGCATACTGAGGGGGCTGGTCCTTGCTGCCTGGCGCGTGCTGCGCTGCAACCCCTGGAGCCACGGGGGCGTCGACTTCGTCGCAGACCAGGCCCTTTTTCGCGTGCGCAGGTGAACACCATGTTCGAAATCGCCAACGTCCTCCAGCCGCTTATCGATGGCAGCGAAGCCATTCTGAAGTTCTGGCAGGGGGTCGTCGGGAGTTGGGGCGCGGCGATCATCCTGTTGACCTTCACGATCCGGCTGCTGATCCTGCCGCTCACCTTCAAGTCGGTGAAGTCGATGCAGAAGCTCCAGGTGCTCCAGCCGGAGATGAAGAAGATCCAGGAGCGGTTCAAGGAAGACCGCCAGCGGATGAACCAGGAGATGATGAAGTTCTACCAGGAGAACAAGGTCAATCCTCTGGGCTCCTGCCTCCCGCTGCTGCTTCAGATCCCGTTCTTCATCTCGTTGTTCTATCTGTTGCGCAGCGGTGACTTCAAGGCGGACATCCAGGGTGCGGAGAGCTTTCTCTTCATCCCCGATCTGGCCGCGCCGCTCACAGACGAGCCGTTGATCCTGGCGCTGATGATCGTGCTCTATGTGGGCACGCAGCTGATTGCGAGCCTCATCACGATGGTCGGCGGCGACAAGACCCAGCAGCGGATCATGCTTGCCCTGCCGTTCGTGTTCGTCATCTTCATCATCAACTTCGAGGCAGGCCTGATCGTGTACTGGATCACCACGAACGTGTGGACGATCGGCCAGCAACTCGTGGTTCGCAAGCTCTACCCACGCCCTGCTGTGCTCAGCGAGGCGGGCGTGGACGCCACGCAGGACTCCCAGGAGGTTGGCAAGCCGGTCAGAGGCAAGCCCGCTCGCGCCAGCGGCACGGCGGTCGTGGCGAGCGGCGGCACCAACGGCGGACCCTCCAAGCCGCCCCCCGGCTCGCCACGCAAGAAGAAGAAGCGCTCCGGGCGCCGGCGGTAGCTTCTTTGACGAGGATCTGAGTCGATGGCGCCGGACAGCGAAGCGGGCGCACGCCCGGACGATCTCGTCGCCGAGGCCGAGGGGAAGAGCCTTGGCGAGGCCAAGTGGGCGGCCATGAAGGCGCTCGAGCCGCGCTTCCCCGGGATCACCGCCGACTGCGTGCGGTTCGAGGTCGTCGGATCGGCTGAGGACAGCCCTTCGCGGGTCCGGGGAGAGGTCGACGTCGAGGCCTGGCAGGAGGCGGCCTCTCGGGAGCTGCCGGCCGAGCCGGCCGAGCGCCTGCGGTGCGTGGTCAGGCGTGTCGTGCAGGAGTTGGGGCTGGACGCGACGATCGATGTCGAGGAGACGGCGGAGGAGCTCCGCGCGACTGTCAACGGCGAAGACTTGGGGCTGCTGATCGGCAAGCACGGCATGACCATCGACGCGCTCCAGCACGTGGCGATGCGCGCGGCGCTGCGAGGTGACGCGGAGCGCAAGCGGGTCGTCGTGGACGCCGCCGGCTACCGCGGGCGGCGCGAGGTCGCGCTCCAGCGCGCTGCGGATCGCGCTGTCGCCGACGCACTGCAGTTCGGCCGGCCGGTCGACCTCGAGCCGATGCGGCCGCCCGAGCGAAAGATCGTCCACGAGTACTTGCGCGATCGCACCGAAGTCGAGACGCACAGCGAGGGCGACGAGCCTGACCGGCGGCTGGTCGTGACTCCACTGCGCCCCCCGGCGCCCTGACCCGGGGCGCGGGGAGTAGGACGGTGCGCCGTTGACCGTTTCACGGGAAACGGTGGCCGTTGTAGCGGCGGGTCACGGTCTGGGAGACGAGTCAGCTGCAGCGCTGCACGCGCTCCTCGACGCGCTGAGCGCAGAGGAGGACCCGCCGACGACCGTGAGTCAGCCGCCGGAGGCGCTCGACGTACACCTGGCTGACAGCCTCAGCGGGCTTGCGATAGAAGCGCTGGCGAAGGCACGGGCCGTCGCCGACGTGGGGGCCGGAGCGGGCTTTCCCGGACTTGCACTGGCGGCGGCGCTCCCCGATGCCTCCATCGACCTGATCGAGGCTGCGGCGCGCAAGTGCGCCGTGATACGCCGTCTTGGCGGGGCCGCCGGCCTGCCGAACTTCCGCGCGGTGCCGGCGCGAGCGGAGGAGTGGGCCTTAGGCGAGGGAGCCGGCGCCTACGATGTCGTCACCGTCCGGGCCGTGGCGCCGCTGGGGGTCCTCGTTGAATACGCGGCGCCCCTGTTGCGAGAACGAGGCGCCCTCGTGGCGTGGACAGGAAAGCGCGACGAGGAAGCCGAGCGCTCCGCGGTGGCGGCGGCGGACATCGTAGGTCTCGAGCCCGAGGAGGTACGTAAGGTGACCCCGTTCTCCGGGGCCCGCGACCGGCACCTGCACGTGTATCGCAAGGTGGCGCCGACGCCCGCCCGGTTCCCGCGCCGTGCGGGCATGGCTCGAAAGCGTCCACTGAGCTGAACTGTCGGACCCACGGGGCTCACCCGCGCGTGGGGAAGCGCCACAGCCGAGAAGGACTTACTCGTTCGGGGGCGAACTCTTGATCCGGGGGGCGAGTTCCGACCGCCCCCGCCTCTACCTTGCGGAAGCTATGGGCACGATCTTTGCGATAGCCAATCAGAAGGGGGGCGTGGGCAAGACCACGACCGCCGTGAACGTCGCGGCGAGCGTCGCAGACGCTGGCTACGACACGCTGCTGGTCGATCTCGATCCGCAGTGCAACGCCACGGTGGGGGTCGGGCTCCCGAAGGATGTGAGCCCCAGCGTCTACGACTGCCTCGGCGGCGAGCTCAGCCTCTCCGAGGCGGCCCGGCCCACGGCGTTCACCCGCCTCTCCGCCGTTCCCGCCACCCCCGATCTCGCAGGGGCCAACATCGAGCTGCCGCGCCTGCCCGGATCGGAGACCCGCTTGCGTGACCAGCTGGGCGACGTGCGAGAGCGCTTTCTCTTCACCGTCCTTGACTGTCCGCCTTCGCTGGGGCCGCTCACGGTCAATGCGCTCGTCGCCGCCGACCGCGTGATCGTGCCCGTGCAGACCGAGTACTTCGCGCTCGAGGGCCTTGCCGGACTGCTCGACACGCTCTCGCTGATCCAGCGTGAGCTCAATCCACTGCTCACCGTGGCGGGAATGATCCTCACGATGCACGATGCCCGCACTCGGCTGGCCCAGGACGTCGAGCGCGAGGTGCGCGAGCACTTCCCCGAGCTCGTCTTCGACACCGTCATTCCTCGCAACGTGCGACTCGGCGAGGCCCCCAGCTTCGGCCTCCCCGCAATTCGCCACGCTCCGCAGAGCGCCGGCTCCGCCGCCTACCTGAAGCTCGCGCGCGAGGTGGCCGCTCGTGCCTGACGCCGACCGGGACGCCAAGCCCGGCCAGCCCGGCATGGGCCGCGGGCTGGCGGCGATCCTGCCGCGGTCGCGGGCCGCTGAGTCCGGCCTACGAGAGATTCCGCTCGATCTCGTCAGCCCCAACCCACGCCAGCCACGCCGGGACTTCGATGAGGAAGCCCTGCTCGCGCTGGCGGAGTCGATTCGCTCGCGCGGGATCCTCCAGCCGGTGGTCGTGCGGCCGGTCGCCGGCGGGACCTTCGAGCTCGTGGCCGGCGAGCGACGGCTGCGAGCGGCCCGCCTCGCCGACCTGGACCGGATACCGGCGATGGTCCGCGAGGCCGACGACTGGGAGCGGCTCGACCTCGCCCTCGCGGAGAACATGGCCCGAGTCGACCTGAATGCCGTCGAAGAGGCACGCGCCTGCGCGATGCTCGTGGAGGACCTCGGCTTGACCAAGGGGGAGGTGGGCCGGCGCGTCGGCAAGAGTCGTGTGGCCGTCTCCAACCTGATCCGCCTGCTCGCGTTGCCCGACGAGGCCCTCGAGCTGATCGAGGTGGGCGCGCTGACCGAAGGCCATGGCCGCGCCATCCTGATGTGCAAGGACCACGAAGCCCGCAAGCGCCTGGCTCATGACGCCCGCGACCAGGCCTGGTCGGTGCGCGAGACCGAGCGCCGAGCCAAGGGCGTGGAGGAAGGCATCCTGAGCCGGTCAACCCAGCCACGCCAGGTCCACCCCGACCTGGCCGACGCCCTGGGGGCCGCCGAGGACGCTCTGACGGCAGCGCTGGGACAGGAGGTGAAGGTGCGCGCGAAGGGCGACGGAGCGCGGGCCGAGCTGGTCTTCGAGAGCCCGAGCGACGCAATCGATTTGGCCGAGCGGATCCTTCGGCGGCATGGCACCACGCTCTCAGAGGCCGCCTAGCTTCGAAACGGCGGCTGGGTGAGGAGGCCGTTTTCTGGAGTGTCCTTGTGGAGACTCGCGGTTGTAGGGCGAGCATGGCGCGGACGCAGGGAGCGAACAAGCCTTCGGGCTGTTCGCGACCGAGGACAAAGCCAGGCGACGCCCTACAACCGCGAGATGGGCGATCCTGGACTCGAACCAGGGACCTCGTCCTTATCAGAGACGCGCTCTAACCAGCTGAGCTAATCGCCCTCGGGCGGCGCGATTCTAGCGGTACGGGGCCCGCTTGGCGGGCGCGGTGGCTGGATGCCCGGCGGCGCCGTGCCGCATGACTAGACTGTGCAAACCCGCCACCGGGCCCCGTACGAGGAGCGGTTTCGCGCATGCAGGAGATGGTCATCTACGGAGTCAGCTTCGACATGGTCGGCAAGCAGCCGATCGTGCTCCTGAAGACCCGCGAGGGCAACAGGTTCCTTCCGATCTGGATCGGGCATCCCGAAGCTGCGGCCATCCTGATGAAGCTCCAGGGAGCCAACACTCCACGGCCCATGACGCACGATCTGATCAACGACGTGCTGTCCGAGCTCGAGGTCTCGTGCACGCGGGTGGCGGTCACCGAGCTCCGCGAGAACACCTTCTACGCGGCCATCACCTTGCAGATGAACGGACGCGAGATGGAGATCGACTCGCGCCCCTCGGACGCGCTGGCGCTGGCCGTGCGCACGGGCGCCTCGATCTTCGCCGCGGAGGATGTGATCTCAGAGTCCGCGATCGAGTTCGAACACGAGGTCGAGGACCAGGAGGAGGTAGTCGAGAAGTTCAAGGACTTCCTCGACAACGTCTCGCCGGAGGACTTCGCCGGCGAGTCCGACGACGAGCCCGACGCCGAGCCCGGCGAGACGAAGTGACCGGCTAGGCCGGCGCGCCTGCGGCCCGCTCGAAGGCCAGCTCGAGGATCCGCCCCACGAGCTGATCGAAGTCGATGCCGCCCGCTTCGGCTGCCTGAGGCAGGAGGCTGGTGTCGGTCAGCCCGGGGATCGGGTTCGCCTCGAGCACGTACAGCTCGTCGTGTCTATCGAGCATCAGATCGACGCGGCTGAACGCGTAGCACCCGAGCAGGCGGTGGCACGCCAGCGCCAGGCCCTGGGCGCGCTCGGTCGTGCCCGGCGCCAGCTCCGCCGGGCAGATGAAGCCCGTGCGGCCAATCTCGTAGCGCGCCTCGAAGTCATAGAAGTCCTCCTCGCGCGGCACTGCCTCGACCACGGGCAGCGCCTCGGGGCCCCCGGCGCCGTCGAGCACGGACACGGCCAGGTCGCGTCCCTCCACGTGGCGCTCGAGCAGTACCCGGGCGTCGTAGGAGAAGGCGGCCACCAAGGCGGCAGGCACGTCCTCGGGCGTGCGTGCGAACTTGATCCCGAGCGCGGAGCCCTGCCCCGAGGGCTTCACCACGATGGGGAAGTCGAGGCGCTCAGCGATCGCGGGAAGCATCTCGGCGGCGCCCAGCTCGCGGAAGGCGGTCTGCGTGAATGCGAAGAACGGGGGGGTGGGTATGCCTGCCTCGAGCAGTAGGTGTTTCGTGAGCACCTTGTCGGTCGCCAGGGTGCACGCCAGTACCCCCGAGCCTGTATACGGCACGTCGAGGATCTCCAGCAGCTCCTGCACCGTGCCGTCCTC
>JACCUE010000287.1 GCA_013812005.1 Thermoleophilaceae bacterium | reverse complement strand
GGGCTCGCGCAAAGCGTCGGCCGCGCTCTTGAACGAGGTGGCCGCCTCCTTGAGGTCCTTCTGCACCTTCTTGTTCTCGAGCGCCTTCTGCGGCGTCTTGCCATTCATGCGCCCGTACGCCTTCTGGGCGGACTCGTAGGCCGTACGAAGGTTCTCGCGCAGCTCATCGTCCTCGACCAGGCGCTGCACATACGGGTTGTTGCGAACGGCCATACCTGCGGCTACCGCTCCCGAACCGGCCTTTGCGGCCTTCTTCTTGGCTGCCATAGCTCTCCTCGTTCCGCTCTCGATCCGCTTGCCTCGTAACCCTACCCTGGTTTTGCCTGCGTGACACCGGAGACCGCGGCCACCGGATCCCGCTTTCGGCCGGCCGCCCGCCGGCCGCCCTTCAGAGCGCGTTGAGCGGGCTCGGCTTCGCGCCCGCCGGGCACTTCCAGCGCCTCGGCGATCACCTCCCCCGCGGACTCCACGAACAGGAACTCCATCCCGTCCGTGAGATTGTCCGGGAAGTCCTCCACGTCCGGCTCGTTGCGCTTGGGCGCGATCACGCGCTTGATCTCTGCGCGCTGCGCGGCCAGGGCCTTCTCCTTCAGCCCGCCGATCGGCAGCACCAGGCCCTTCAGGGTGATCTCGCCGGTCATCGCCGTGTCCGACCGAACGGGCCGTCCGGTGACCAGTGACGTGAGCGCAGTTGCCATGGTGATGCCCGCGCTGGGGCCGTCCTTCGGGATGGCGCCGGCCGGCACGTGCAGGTGCACGTCGTTGGTGCGAAACCAGTCCGTGGGGACGCCCTCGCCCAGCGAGGCGACGGTGTGCTTGACGTACGAGAGAGCCGCAGCGGCCGATTCCTTCATCACCTCACCGAGCTGCCCGGTGATCTGCAGCTTGCCCTCTCCCGGGAAGGCCGTGGCCTCCACGAACAGCACGTCGCCGCCGGCCGGCGTCCAGGCCAGGCCGGTAGCCACGCCCGGCTCGCCGGTGCGCCGCCCGACCTCCGGCTGCACGCGGCGGCGCCCGAGCAGCTCGGTCACGATCTTCGGCCGAATCGTGCGCTTGGAGCGTCGCGTGCCCTCGGCGAACTCGCGCGCCACCTTGCGACAGATCGCTCCGATCTCGCGCTCGAGGTTGCGCACGCCCGCCTCGCGCGTGTAGCCCTCGATCACCTCGCGCAGCGCGTCGTCGGTGAACTCGATCTTCGACCGGCCCAGCCCGTTCTGTGAGATCTGGCGCGGCACGAGATAGCGCTTGGCGATCTCGAGCTTCTCCTGCTCCGTGTACCCGGCGAGCTGGATCACCTCCATCCGGTCGAGCAGCGGCGCGGGGATTGGGTCGAGCTGGTTGGCCGTGGTGATGAACAGCACCCGCGAGAGGTCGAACGGCAGGTCGAGGTAGTGGTCGCGGAAGCTCGAGTTCTGCTCGGGATCGAGCACCTCGAGCATCGCGCTCGACGGGTCGCCGCGGAAGTCCGCCCCCATCTTGTCGATCTCGTCGATCATCAGCACCGGGTTGTTGGCTCCGGCGTCGCGCATGGCCCGGATGATCGTGCCCGGCATGGCTCCGATGTAGGTGCGGCGATGGCCGCGGATCTCCGACTCGTCTCGCACCCCGCCGACGGAGATCCGCTGGAACTCGCGGCCCATCGAGGCGGCGATCGACTTGCCAAGCGAAGTCTTCCCAACGCCGGGGGGCCCGGCGAAGCAGAGGATGGAGCTGCGGGCGTCGGGCTTGAGCTTGCGGACCGCCAGGAACTCGAGTATCCGGTCCTTGACCTTCTCCATGTCGTAGTGGTCGCGGTCGAGGGTCGCGTACGCCTCTTTGAGATCGAGATGGTCGCCGGTGGCCTTGGACCACGGCAGGGAGACGATCCACTCGATGTAGCCGCGGATCACCCCGTGCTCCGCCGCCTGCGGCGGCAGGCGCTCGAAGCGCTGCAACTCGCGTTCGACCTGCTTGAGCGCGGTCTCCGGGAGGTTGGCCGCCTCGACCTGATCGCGCAGCTCCTGGGTCTCGGCCTCCTGCTCGTCGACCTCTCCCAGCTCCTCCTGGATCGCCTTGAGCTGCTGGCGCAGGTAGAACTCGCGCTGGCCCCGGTCGATCTCGGAGGCCACCTGCGACTGGATCTTCGATCCGATGGAGATCAGCTCGAGCTCGCGGGCCAGCAGCTCTGACAGGCGGCGCAGCCGCTTGCCGAGGTCGAGCTCCTCCAGCAGCTCCTGGCGCTCCTCGGTCTTGATCCGCAGCGCTCCGGCGATCATGTGCGCGAGCTCGCCCGGGTCCTCCAGGTTGGCCACCGCCAGCTGCAGCTCCTCGGGCAGGTAGGGGACCTGCTCGATGATCATGGAGAACGTGCTCTGCACGTTGCGAAACAGCCCCTCTATCTCGGGGGAGGCGGTCTTCTTGTCCGGCAGCTCGCAGATACGCGCGACCAGGTAGGGGTCGGTCTTCACGAACTCCTCGAGCCTCACGCGCTGGGACCCGTGCACGAGGATGCGCAGCGTGCCGTCGGGCACCTTGATCATCCGCGCGACCGTGCCGGCCACGCCCACGCCGTAGAGCTCGTCGGGGGTCGGATTGTCGATGTCCCCGTCACGGGAAGCCACCATCACCAGCATCCGATTGCCGCCGAGCACGTCGTTGATCAACTTGACCGAGCGTTCCTGGCCCACCGCGAGCGGCGTGAGCGTGTCCGGGAAGGGCACGCTGTCCTTCAGCGGGAGAACCGGGAGGCTCTCGGGGAGGTGGGTGGCCACCGGCAGCTCCTGCGGGGCCTGACCGTCGCCGGCGGGGATCTCGATCACAGCCCGCCCCCCTCTTCGATGGGCACACGGCGGGAAACGTGCTCGCGCCGCGCGAGCGGCACCTCGACCATGAGCATGCCGTCCTCGTAGCTGGCCCGCGCCTGCTCGGCGACCACGTCGGCGCCCAGCTCCACCGCACGGCGGAACGGGCCGTGCTCGATCTCGATCTGCTGGAACAGGCGCCCCTCGGGGCCGGCGGCCCTGCGCTGGCCCGAGATCAACAGCTGGCGTCCGCGGATCTCCAGGGCGACGTCCTCGATCAGGATGCCCGCCAGGTCGACCTTGACCACCGCGCGGGCCGGATCGTCCTGATAGAAGACGTCGACCGAGGGCGAGAAGCCGCGACCGCGGAAGCCGGTGCGCTCGAAGGCGTCGCCGAACAGCTCGTCGATCTCCCGCCGCATGCGGTCGAAGTTGGCGAAGAGGGCGCGGGCGGGCGGCACGTTGTGCAGGCTACCCGGCCGCGGGCCGACTCAGACCTCATACACCGCGCCCTCGCGCGCGACCTCGACCGGCTGCCCGAAGGACTCGCTGGCCTGCTTGCGCGCCCACGTCGCGTCGAGCTCGTCCGAGATGTGCGTCAGCAGGACGCGCCGGGCCGCGGCCGCCTTGGCGTGCTCACCGGCCTCCTCGGGGGTGAGGTGGCCGCGTGTGCCCGTCCGCTCGGGGCGAGGAAGAGTGGCCTCGACCAGGAAGAGGTCTGCGCCGCGGGCGAACTCCACAAGCTCC
>JACCUE010000257.1 GCA_013812005.1 Thermoleophilaceae bacterium | reverse complement strand
CGCCGGCCCCGACCTCGCCGTCCACGCTCGGTCGCCACTGCCCGCGGACCGCTTCGCGGAAGCGGCCGAGGATCCCGCGCGGGCGTTCGTGCTCGAGGCAATCCACGAGGGGCAGCTGCTCCACTACGGCGAGCCGCGCGCCTTCGTCGGCATGGACTCCGACCTGCGCCTGCTGGCCGGCGACGCGCTGTACGCGCTCGGCCTCGCGCGCCTCGCCGAGGCTGGGGACCTCGAGGCGGTCGCAGAGCTCGCCGACCTGATCACGCTGACGGCGCGCGCCCACGCCGAGGGAGTCCCCCAGCGGGCGCCCGAGCTGTGGTCGCGCAGCGCCCGGGTTCTGGCTCGCTCGCGCGATCCGCGCGCGGATGGCTAGTGACACGCGTAGCCAAGTTGACTCTATCCTCCAGTGGGCGTTGAATGTGAAGCTCACCCCCTCCTCCTGACCGTGGCCGACAAGCAATCCAAACAGACCCCGCCGCGCAAGTCGCGCTACACCGCCGATCACGGCATGGCGGGGGCGTTCGAGGGAGAGACCGTGACCCGCCGCCGCTTCATGACCGGCGGGGCGCTGGCGGCGGGCGGCATCGCCTCCGCGGCGTTCGCGCTGCCGGCCCTGGGCTTCGCCCTCGCGCCGATGTTCAAGGACGCCACGCCCGACCGCTGGCAGGACGTGGGCCCCGAGTCGGACTTCAATCCCACGACCTACGTGCCCAGGGTGGTCAACACCGACCCCGGCGTGGGAGAGGCGGGCAAGGCCACGATCTACGTGCGCAAGTTCGACCCTGAGAGCGACAAGCCCAGCCCGAGCGACCAGGGCAAGGACCCGATCCCCTACGTGGTGGTCTCCACCCGCTGTGCGCACCTGGGCTGTCCCGTGCGCTACTACCAGGCGCCCAAGCGCTTCGTGTGCCCCTGCCACGGGGGCATCTACGACTTCCAGGGCAAGGTAGCCGGCGGACCTCCCGTACGACCGCTCGACCGCTTCGACGCCCGGGCGAGCAACGGCCGGGTCGAGGTGGGCGAGCGCTTCTCGGTCAACTCCGAGCTCAGGCGATTCTCTCCGCGCGATCCGTCGAACCACCTCGACGGCCTCTGGCAATACCTCTACCCCTCGAGGCCCAGCACATGAGCAAGCTCACCCCACCTCTGCCCAAGTTCCTGCGTCCGGCGCCGCCCCGGCCTTCGGAGAAGGAGCGCAGCTCCGACAACGGAGAGCCCAACGGCAAGCCGGGTCGGGCCGACAAGCTGCGCGAGAGCGCCGGCGAGGGCGGCGCCCAGGTCGTCGGCTGGCTCGACGAGCGCACCGGCGCGAGCCCCTTCCTGCGCGGCGCCCTCTACCGCAAGGTTCCCAAGGGCACCAACTGGTTCTACACGCTGGGCTCGGCCACGATGTTCGCCTTCGTCTCCCAGGCGGTGACCGGCGTGTTCCTGGCCATGTACTACAACCCCGACGCCACGCGCGCCTACGAGTCGGCGTCCCACATCACCAACGAGGTCTTCCTGGGCGAGCTGGTGCGCGGCATGCACAAGTGGGGCTCGACGGTGATGATCGTCCTGCTGTTCCTGCACATGGCCAGGACCTTCGTCTTCGGGGCCTACAAGTACCCCCGCGAGCTCAACTGGGTGATCGGCGTGGTGCTGCTGGTGCTGACCCTCGCCATGGGCCTGACCGGCTACCTGCTGCCCTTCGACCAGCGCTCCTACTGGGCCACGATCGTCGCGGTCAACCTCAACGCCTCGGCGCCGCTGATCGGCCCGTTCCTCGCCGACTTCCTGCGCGGGGGCGGGGAGTTCAGCGCGACCACCATCACCCGCTTCTATGCCTTGCACATGTTGCTCATCCCCGGCCTGATCGCGGCCCTCATCGGCGCCCACCTCTACCTCGTGGCCAAGCTGGGCACCACGGCGCCGCCCTGGCTGAGGGCCGAGAAGAAGGAACTCACCAAGGAAGAGATATGAACGCGCGTGAGAAGGAGGAATATCTCCGCGAATACTCGATCCTGAAGACCCAGGGCAAGCCGTTCTTCCCCTACGCGGTCTTCAAGGACACCGCGATGGCGGCGATCACCCTGGGCGTGATCATCCTGATGGCGGTCCTGCTGGGGGCCGAGCTGGGGCCCAAGGCCGACCCCACCACCACCACCTACTCGCCGCGGCCCGAGTGGTACTTCTTCTTTCTCTTCGAGCTGCTGCGGGTGGTCAAGCCGCCGGAGCTGGTCTTCATGGCCACCCTCGGCATCCCGACGATATGGCTGATGATGCTGCTCCTGCTGCCCTTCTACGACCTGGGCCCGGAGCGCCATCCCCTCAAGCGGCCGATCGCGATGATCGGCGCGGTCGCCACCGTCGTCGGCATGGCCTACCTCACCATTCTCGGCGCGGTCGCCGGCTCGCCGGCCGTGATCGAGCTGGAGGTGGCCCCCCGCTACGAGGAGGGCAAGTTGGTGACCGCGTCCCAGGGCTGCCTCGGCTGCCACAAGATCGGCGAGAGCGGGAACACTCTCGGACCCAACCTGACCCACATCGGCGACCGCCTGGGCCGGGACGCCATCGTCCGCACGCTGCTGAACCCCACGGCTCCGATGCCCCCGTACGTCGACCTGCAGGAGGAGAGCCCGGAGCAGTTCGAGCAGCTCGTGGGCTTTGTCGCCTCCCTCAAGGAGGAGATGCCGCCCCCGGAGGAGAGCGAGCCCGCGGAGCAGGCGAGCGCAGAGCAGAAGTAGCGGCTCTGGTCACGATGATGGCTCGGGGGGTTGCAGAGGGGGGCGGTGTCCCCCTCTGATGGCTGCTCCCGGGACACTGCCTGAGCAGCAGGTCGAGGCGATGTTCGACCGCATCGCGGGCGGGTATGACCGGATGAACTCCGTGATGACCGCCGGCATGCACCACCGGTGGCGAGCGCGCGCGGCTGATCTGGCCCGCGTGGGACCGGGCGACCGCGTGCTCGACGTGGCCACGGGCACGGGCGACCTGGCCGTAGAGCTCGAGCGCCGGGTGGGGCCGGGCGGCGAGGTGGTGGGAACCGACTTCTCCGAGACCATGCTGGAGCTGGCGCGCCGCAAGGCCCCGGGTATCCGCTTCGAGCCGGGCAATGCGCTCGAGCTGCCCTACGCCGACGGGGAGTTCACCGCCGCCACGGTGGGCTTCGGGGCCCGCAACTTCTCGGACCTGCCCCGTGGCCTGTCCGAGATGGCTCGGGTAACACGCCCGGGCGGCCGGGTGGTCGTGCTCGAGATCACCACCCCGCAGCGGCCGCCACTGTCGGTGTTCTTCTCGATGTGGTTCGACCGCGTGGTGCCCGCGATGGGCCGCCTGGCCGGCAGCCCCGACGCCTACGAGTACCTGCCAAGCTCGGTGCGCCGCTTCCCGGGACCTCATGAGCTGGCCGGCGAGCTGGCCGGCGCCGGTCTCGAGCACGTGACCTACGTCCTGACGGCGGGCGGGATCATCGCCATTCACGCCGGCACGGTGCCCGCCCGGCCGTGACCGCGGTGGCCCAACTCTCCTCGGTGCTGGAGGCCGGCGGACCGGAGCTGGCGCGTCGGCTGCAGGGCACCGAGGTGCGCCTCTCCGAGGTCGCAGAGAGCCACGGAGCCGAGCTGGCAGGTCACGCCTCGGGCACGCTGGCCGCCGGCGGCAAGCGGCTGCGGCCGATCCTCGTGTTCCTCTGTGGGGGCACGGGTGCAGAGGGGCCGCTCGCGGCCGCCGTGGCGGTCGAGCTGCTTCACATGGCCACGCTGGTGCACGACGATGTGCTCGACCAGGCCTCTCTGCGCCGGGGCCGCCCGACGGTGTTGGCCACCGGCGGGCGTCACGCCGCCACCGCCACCGGCGACTTCCTCTTCTCCCGCGCGTTCGCGGAGCTGGCCGCCACCCGTAGCGCCGCCGCCGTCCGCGCGCTGTCGGCGGCATCCTCCGCCCTGGCTCGCGGCGAGCTGATGCAGCGCGCGGACGCCTGGTCGGTGGACGTCACGAGCGAGCGTTACCTCGAGCGCTGCGAGCTCAAGACCGCGAGCCTGTTCTCGCAGGCGTGCCGTCTGGGCGCAATCCTCGGCGACGCATCGAAAGCATCCCGGGACGCGCTCGGCGGATTCGGTCGCCGCGTCGGCCTGGCCTTCCAGATCCTCGATGACGTTCTCGACGTCTCCGGCCCCGCGGAGCGCACCGGCAAGCACAGGGGCACGGACCTGCTCGACGGCACGGTCACGCTGCCCCTGATCGTCGCCCGCGGGCGCGATGCGGAGCTGGAGCGGATGGACCTGCGCGCCGCCGTCACCGACCCCGCCCAGGCAGACGCGCTATGCGAAAGGATCGCGGCGACCGGCGCCCTGGGGGTGGCCCGCTCGGAGGCGCTGGGGCACGTGGCCGAGGCCAAGGCGGGCTTGGTCGATGTCGAGCTGCCACCCGGCCGGCGGAAGGCCCTCGACCTGGTGGCCGACGGCGTGGTCGAGAGGTACGCCTAGAAGTCCTCGGGCAGGATCGCGCCCGAGTCCAGCGCGGCGGCGAAGCGATCGACCTCTTCGGCCATGTTGGCCCGGCAGAGGCGGCGTAGGTCGGCCGCGAGGGCGTCAGTGCCGGCTTCGAGCTCCTCGTCGAATGCCTCTACCGTGGACTGGGAGAAGATCCCTTCGCTTCGGTGCTCGCAGTCGGGACAGCGCAGCTGCACGTGCCAGCGGTCGCCGTCCGCCTCCTCCCACCCCGTGGGGTACACGAGCTCGGAGCTGCACGCGGCGCACAGGTGCAGGGCCTGGTCGGGCTCGGCAACTGTGCGAAAGCTCGAGTCCTGCTCCACGGCGTCCTTGAAGTAGACGACCTCGATGGTCTTTCCGCTGGGCAACACGACCCGCTTCACGTAGTGCGGATCTCTCTCCTCGCTGCCTTCCATAACGCCCGTATCGGCAGGCCCTCCGATGACTTGAGCGGTCTGATGAATAGACTGCGCCGCCCGTGGTTCTCAGCGATCGCACCATCCGCTCCGAGATCGAGTGCGGGCGGATCGTGATCGAACCCCACGACCCTTCGCTCGTGCAGCCGTCGAGCATCGACGTGCGGGTGGATCGCCGCTTCCGCGTCTTCAACAACTCGCGCTACCCGTACATAGACGTCCGCGAGCCGATGGAGGGTCTCACCGAGCTGGTCGAGGTCGAGGGCGGGAAGCCTTTCATCCTGCATCCGGGGGAGTTCGTGCTGGGCCAGACGCTGGAGAAGGTGACGCTGCCCGACGACCTGGTGGCGCGCCTCGAAGGCAAGAGCTCGCTCGGGCGGCTGGGCCTGCTGATCCACTCGACGGCCGGGTTCGTGGACAGCGGGTTCTCGGGCAACCTCACGTTGGAGCTCTCGAACGTGGCCAACCTGCCGATCACGATCTACGAGGGCATGCCGATCGGCCAGATCTCGTTCATGCGCATGGACGGCCCGGTCGACAAGCCCTACGGTTCGGACGCCACTCACAGCAAGTACCAGGGCCAGGCCGAGCCGACGCCCAGCCGCTTCTATAAGAACTTCGAACGCTCCGACGAGGGATGATCCGCGCGAGAAGCTGGCGCGAATAACCACCGACGCTACGATCCAGTCTGCGACCAGCCCGCCTCGGGTGCGAGTCGCCTCCCCGAAACTTCAGGAGTCTCCTCATGCCGTTCGGCCCCCTAGAGATTGGCATTGTCCTTCTAATCGTCCTCGTGATCTTCGGACCCAAGCGCCTTCCCGATCTCGGCCGCTCGCTCGGCAGCGGGATGAAGGAGTTCAAGGACTCGGTTACCGGTGACAGCAAGAGCGACGACAAGGAGCTGCCGGCCAGCGAAAAGAAGGCCGAGCCGGTGCGCACCGAGAAGTCCGACGCCACGCCCGCCAGCCGCCAGAGCTCCTAGAGCCAGCCACGCCGAATAGGAGGTCGCGGGCCCCGTGCCGCGCGTCAGGCCCATCGACCACGAGGAGCGGCTCACCCTCGTCGACCATCTCGGCGAGCTGCGCACGCGCGTCTTCATCGCCATCTCGGCGTTCTTCGTCGCGTTCGCGGTGTGCTCGTGGCAGAACAAGCGGATCCTGGCGATCGTCAACGATCCGCTCCCGTCCAACCTGCCGGAGCCGATTACGTTCGGAGTCACCGAGCCGTTCACCACCACGCTCACCAACGCCGCCTACTTCGCCGCGCTGATTTCGCTGCCGGTGATCATCTACCAGATCTACGCCTTCGTCCTGCCGGCCTTCAGCCCCATGGAGCGCCGGGTGGCCAGGCCGATGATCCTGATGGCGCCGGTCCTGTTCGTGCTCGGGGTCCTGTTCTGCTACTTCGTGGTCCTCCCGCCGGCAACGGACTTCCTGCTCAGCTTCAACGCGAGCGAGTTCAACACCCAGGTCCGGGCGCGCGACTACTACCACTTCGTGATGCTCACCATGGCGGCGATGGGGCTGGGGTTCCAGGTGCCCATTGCCGTTCTCGCGGCGGTGCGCCTGGGCATCACCACGCCGGAGAAGCTGCGCAAGAACCGGCGTTACGCGATCCTCGTGATAGCGATCCTGGCCGCCCTGCTCCCCACGATCGACCCGATCACGCTGCTGCTGGAGATGATCCCGATGATCCTTTTGTACGAGGGCAGCATCGTGCTGGCCTCCATCCTCGGCCGCAAGGATGCTCCGGACGCGGAGATCGCGCCGGCCGCAGGCAGCTAGGCTGCTCGACGAATGCTGTTCGATATCCAGGGCAAGCGCCGCCGGGTGGTACAGGCCACCTACCTCACACTCGCCGTCCTCCTGGGAGGTGGCCTGGTCCTGTTCGGCATCGGCGGCGACGTGTCCGGCGGGCTCTTCGACGCTTTCTCCGAGCGCGGCGGCGGGAGCGGCAACGGCAACGGCATCATCGAGGAGCGCGTGGACAAGAA
>JACCUE010000223.1 GCA_013812005.1 Thermoleophilaceae bacterium | reverse complement strand
GGGTGGTCGGGATGGCCGCGCAGCGCAGGCCATCCACCCCCGCGATCGCCTTGGCCGCATCGATCACCCGGCCGCCGCCGAGCGCGACCATCGGCCGGCCGGCCACGGCCTCACGCACAGCCGCGGCCGCCTCCGGGACCGGTCCGTGGGGCACGTTGAGCACCACCTCCGCGCCTTCCACGAGCGACGGGGGAGCCGAGCCCAGGGCCCGCTGGGTGGACAGGAGCGCGTAGCCGCCGAGACCCTGCGCCTCGATCAGCTCGGGCGCCTCGGCGACGGCGGCCGCGGCGAAGCGGATCAGCCGCTCGCCGTCGCGAAATGAGAACCCGGCTCTCGCCACGCCGCCAGGGTAGCCCCGTCCGGCCGGCGCTACGGCTCTGGCTCTGGCGGTGGGTCCTCCTCCACGGTGATCGTCTGTGTGGTGGAGCCGGTCTGCCCGGTGGCGTCGGTCACCACCAGGGTCACCTGGTACTGGCCGGGCGCGGCGTACGTGTGAGCCGGCGAGTGCTCGGTCGAACCGGTGCCGTCGCCGAAGGACCAGCTGCGGCCCACGATTCCCCCGCCGCGCTGCTCGTCCGGATCGTCGGACCGGTCCTCGAAGTCAGCGGTGCGCTCGACGCAGCAGAACGACTCGAAAGCGGCTACGGGAGCAGACCCAAGATCGGTAACCGTCACGAACGCCGCCTTTCCGGGCCGCCCGAGCTTGCCGTAGGAGAACACGCCGTAACAGCCCTTGCCGAGGGGGGCCTCGCGGTCGATCGCAAGTCCGGCCGTCCTCGTAATACCGGGCCCGTCGATCGAGAAGGCGCCAGGGTGGGCGCCGGTTGACAGCGGACGCACCGGGCAAGCTCCCGCAGTGCCCCGAAGGACCGTCAGGCTCTTCGCCTGGTCGGGTTTTCTCCACTCGATGCGGATGCTGCCGTCCCCCGCCGGTGCGGCGGTGAGACCGCGCACCGCGGGAGGTGGCCCGACCACATCACAGTGCGTCTTCGACGGCCGACGAGGGCGACCCCCGAAGATGCGGACCGCTCCACGAACGTCGTCGAGCTCGAGCAGGCGGCAGCGATACCGCCACGGCTCCTTCGGACTCCGACACCGCAGCCGCACGACGCTGTTCATGTTCGCGCAGCGTCGATCCTCGTGGTTGAGACCCATGATGTGTCCCATCTCGTGAGCCGCAACCGACCGGATCGTGGAGCGCCCGAGAGCGCTGCGCGAGGCACGCTTGAGCTGCGGAGAAAGGTAGATCCGGCCGCTTCGGCCGTCGATGCCGTAGGCCAGGCCCCCGCTTCCCGCGCGCGGGCTCACCGAGATCGTGACCCGCGCACGTCCGGCCGGCACCGCTTTCCATCTCACGCGCGCACCGCTGCGGTTCCATGCCCGGGCGGCCTCCCGCACCTCGGTGGCGTAGACGCGCGCCTTGTTGTGGTAGGGGATGACCCGCCCCTTCCAGCGCAGAGGCGGCGCGAACAGCTTGTTGGAGCTGCGAGCCTCCGGTCCTGGATCGGCGTCGCTGACCACCATGGACGAGGCGGTCGCTGGGGCGG
Source organism: Thermoleophilaceae bacterium (assembly GCA_013812005.1). Lineage (GTDB taxonomy): Bacteria > Actinomycetota > Thermoleophilia > Solirubrobacterales > Thermoleophilaceae > JAAYBF01. Next base: position 5,144 of record JACCUE010000223.1, on the reverse strand, counting down.
CCGCCACAGCGACCAAGAGTGTGGTGGCACCGAGGACCAGGCTCGCCATCGCCTTCACGCGGGCTTCGCGGCTCACACCGAGGCCAAGCAGTGTGCGCGGCCCCATCCGGCCATGGTAGGCGCGATCTCGCGGGCGCGCCAATGCCGCTGCGCATCAGGGCGCGGGCGTCTCCGAGAGCGTCTGGCGGGCGGGCCACGGCGCAGCCGGAGCCGCAGGGGGACTGAGCTGTTCGGCCCCGGCCACCGGCGAATTCGCCAGGGCGTTGGTGAGGGCGCGCAGGTAGGCCCGTCCGGACGCCTCCATGGTGTCGGGCGAGACGCCCTGGCCCTGAGCGGAGGCGCCGTCGAGCTCGACCAGCACCGTGACTTCGGCGAGGGCGTCGCGACCCGCCGTGACCGCTGACACGTGGTACTCCTTCAGACGGCCCTCGTGGCCGGTGGCCGCGTTCAGGGCGCTGAAGAAGGCCTCGACCGGACCGTCGCCCGTGAAGCTGCCCTCCCCCGTCTCGCCATCGGGCAGGCGCACCGACACCTGCGCGTACGGCGACCGCTCCGACCCGGCGTCGATCGCGAAGGACACCAGCTCGAAGGAGCTGGTCGACTGGCGCATCTCGTCGGAGACGATCGCCTCCAGATCGAGGGCCGTGACGGTCTTCTTCTTGTCCGCCACGTCCTTGAAGCGCTTGAACGCCGTGTTGAGCGCCGCGCCGTCCACCTCGAACCCGAGCTCCTCGAGCGCCTTGCGCAGCGCATGCCGGCCGGAGTGCTTGCCCAGCACGATCGAGTTCTGCTGCAGGCCGATGGTGGTGGCGTCCATGATCTCGTAGGTGGTGCGCTCCTTGAGCACCCCGTCCTGGTGGATGCCGGACTCGTGCGCGAACGCGTTGCGGCCGACGATGGCCTTGTTGGGCTGCACCTGGTAGCCGGTCAGCCGGGAGACGAGGCGGCTGGTGCGCGCGATCTCCTCGGTGTTGACCGCCGTCCACAGCCCGTGTGCGGCCTCGCGGACGCTCAGCAGCATCACGATCTCCTCGAGGGAGGCGTTGCCCGCGCGCTCGCCGAGGCCGTTGACCGCGCACTCGACCTGCCGGCAGCCCGCCCGGACGCCGGCGAACGAGTTGGCCACCGCAAGCCCGAGGTCGTCGTGACAGTGCACGGAGGTGGTCACGTCGGCCAGGGCCGGCACCAGGCGCGTGAGCTCTCTGAACATCTCCGCGTGCTCGTCTGGCATCGAGTAGCCGACGGTGTCCGGCACGTTGATGGTGGTGGCGCCCTCCTCGAGTGCGATGGCGATCACCTCCGCCGTGAACTCCAGCTCGGAGCGGCTGGCGTCCATCGGCGAGAACTCGACGTCGTCGCAGAGGGAGCGCGCGTGGGCCACGGCGGCGCGCGCCTGGCCCTTCACGTCCCCGCGGGTGGTCCGCAGCTGATGCTCTATGTGGATGTCGCTGGTGGAGATGAAGGTGTGGATTCGCGGGCGCTCGGAGTCCTTGACGGCGTTCCAGGCGGCGTCGATGTCCGGCACGCTCGTGCGGGCGAGCCCGCAGATCACCGGTCCCTGCACCTCCCGCGCGATCGCCTGCACCGACTCGGAGTCCCCGGGCGAGGAGATCGGAAAGCCCGCCTCGATCACGTCCACGCCGAGGCGCGAGAGCTGGTGGGCGATCTCCAGCTTCTCCTGCCTGTTCAGCGAGATCCCGGGGGACTGCTCGCCGTCACGCAGGGTGGTGTCGAAGACCCGTACCCGTTTCGTGTCGTCCTTCACGCCGTCCTACCTTTCTCTGCTGGACCTGCCTTCTCCTGAGGTTGCGGCTAGGCGGCCGCCACGCGTATCTAGCTCCCCGAGGGGAGGAGGAGAAGAAGTCGTAGGTCGAGCTGGCGCGGCATCGGGTCTCAGCGTACTACAGGCTCACCGTGCGCCCGGCTACGAAGCCGTCGCAAGCCACCACTCTCTCGATGACCGCCTGTGGAACACGAGCGTCGGCCGTCACGACCATCACCGCCTCGCCGTCGCCCCCGTTCTCGTCGGGGTGGCGCCCCACCGCCGCAGACACGATGTTCACCCCCGCGTCGCCCAGCGCGGTGCCAACGCGGCCGATCATCCCCGGCTGGTCCTCGTAGCGGAAAACCGCCAGATGGTCCTCGAGCTGCACGTTGAAGCGCGAGCCCCAGGCCTCGAGCAGATGTGGGCGGTTGCGCTGTCCCAGGGTGGTCCCCACCACCCGCGTGCGCTCGGCGCCGCTGACCACCGTCACCCGCACGAGGTCGGTGAAGTCGCGCGCGCTGGGGCTGCGCGTCTCTGACAGCGCGATGCCGCGCTCCTCGGCCAGGCCCGGCGCGTTCACGTCGTTGACGGGCTCCTCGGTGTGGCCGGCCAGCGCTCCCTTGAGCACCTGGACGGTGAGCAGCCGGGTGTCGCGCTCGGCGACCTTGCCCCGGTACTCCACCTCGAGCGCGTCGACCGACGTGCCCTCGGCCAGCGCGACGGCGATCCGCCCCAGGCTCTGCCCGAGCCCGAGAAACGGGCCGAGAGCTTCGGCATCTTCCGTCGCGATGGCGGGCACGTTGACGGCGCTCGTGACCGCCCCGCCGGTGAGAGCCGCCACGACCTGCTCGGCCGCCTGGTAGCCGGCCCGGTCGGTGGCCTCGGCCGTCGACGCGCCCAGGTGGGGCGTGACCACCACGCCGGGGTAGCCGAACAGCGGATGATCGGTGATGGGCTCCTCCCGGAACACGTCCAGCGCCGCGCCGGCGACCTTGCCCGAGTCGAGCGCATCCTTGAGGTCGGCGTCGACGATCAGCGGGCCGCGCGCCACGTTGACGATCCGGACGCCGTCCTTCATCTTGGCGATGGCCTCGGCGTCCAGCCAGTCCTCGGTGGCGGGCGTCTTGGGCAGGTGCAATGTTATGAAGTCCGCCTCCGCGTAGACGGCGTCGGAGCTGTCGGCACGCTCCACGCCGAGCTCGCGGAACCGCTCCTCGGCCACGAACGCGTCGAAGGCGAGCACCCTCATCCCGAACCCGCGCGCGCGGGCGGCCACGAGCTGGCCGATACGGCCGAAGCCGAGCACGCCGAGCGTCTTCTCGTGCAGCTCCACGCCGCTGAGCTCAGACCGGTCCCACCGGCCCTCCACCAGCGACGCGTGGGCCTGCGGCACGTTGCGAGCCATGGCCAGCAGCAGCGCCATCGTGTGCTCCGCCGCGGTGATCACGTTGGACTGGGGCGCGTTGGCCACCACGATGCCGCGGCGTGTGGCGGCGGCCACGTCCACGTTGTCGATGCCCACCCCGGCGCGGCCGACGGCGCGCAGCTTGTCCGCCTTGTCGATCAGATCCGCCGTGAGCCTGGTTGCCGAGCGGATGAGGATGCCCTCGAACTCGCCGATGCGCCGCTCGAGCTCGCCGGCCTCCCAGTCGATTCCCAGCTCGACGTCCAGGCCGGCCTCTCGCAGCAGCTCGACCCCGGAGTCGCCGATCTTCTCGGCCACCAGCACGCGGGTCATGCGGCCACCTCCCCCGCGTTCTCGATCACCCAGTCGATCGACGCGGTCAGCGCCTCGACATCGGACGGCTCGACCGCCGGAAACATCCCCACCCGCAGCTGGTTGCGGCCGAGCTTTCGGTACGGCTCGACATCCACGATCCCGTTCGCGCGCAGCGTCCTGGCCACCGCCGCGGCGTCCACGCTCGGGTCGAAGTCGACCGTGCCCACCACCAGCGACCGCTTGGCGGGATCGGCCACGAAAGGGCGCGCGACCGAAGAGCGCTCCGCCCATCCGTAGAGGTGGCTGGAGGACTGGGTCGTGCGCCCCAGGCAGAAGTCCATTCCGCCCTGCGCCAGCATCCACTCGATCTGGTCGGCCAGCAGCAACAGCGTGGCCACCGCGGGTGTGTTGAGCGTCTGGTCGGAACGCGAGTTGTCCAGCGCGGCGGCCAGCGACAGGAAGGCGGGAGTCCAGCGGCCGTCCGCGCCGTCCAGCCGGCCCACCCGTTCGATCGCCGCGGGGCTCATCAGCGCAACCCACAGCCCGCCGTCGGCGGCGAAGCACTTCTGGGGCGCGAAGTAGTACGCGTCCGCCTCCGTGATCTCGACTGGCAGGCCGCCCGCACCGGACGTGGCGTCCACGAGCACGAGTGCGTCGCCGGCCGGACGGCGGACGTCGACCATCACCCCGGTCGAGGTCTCGTTGTGGGCCCAGGCGATCACGTCGGCGGCGGGATCGGCCACCGGATCCGGCGCTTCGCCGGGCTCGGCCTCGACGAGGATCGGGGCGGCGAGGAAGGGCGCGCCGGCCGTGACCGAGGAGAACTTCCGCGAGAACTCGCCGTAGACCAGATGCAGGGCGCGCTCTCGCACCAGTCCGCACGCAGCGGCGTCCCAGAACGCCGTGGTTCCGCCGTTGCCGAGCACCACCTCGTATCCGTCCGGCAACGAGAACAGCTCCCGCAGGCCGGCGCGGATGCGGGCCACCACGTGCTTGACCGGCGCCTGGCGGTGGGAGGTGCCGAACGGGGCGCCGGGATCGGCGAGGCGGGCAAGCGCCTCCGGGCGGACCTTCGAGGGTCCGCAGCCGAAACGGCCGTCGGCGGGCTTGAGGTGGTCAGGAATCTGGGGCGCCTGCTGGGTCACGACTGGTCCTCTCGGAGGGTTCGTGCGTACTTGCCCAGGCGCGCGGCGGTCTGCTCGTCGCTCCCCGGTGGTGCTCCACCTCGAAGACGCCAGTTGCGACGACTCAGCCAACTCTAGCGCGGCTCCGTCAGGAGATGAGCGACCAGGCCGCACGGCCCAGCACGGCCAGGAGGCGCACGCTTGTCTGAAACCCGTCGCCGCTGCCGCCGGAATCGTCCTCGAGGTCCTGCCGGAAGCCTTCATCGGTGGCGTAGAGGATTCCGAACACCGCCCAGAACGCGGTGGCCAGCACCGCCAGGACGAGCGTCACGATGCCGGTCACGAAGCCGGCCTGGGCGAGGCTGCGGTGCTTGGGCGTCTCGCCGCGGTCCACGCGCCTGCGCCCCTTCAGGGAGTAGAAGATGCCGAGGCCCGCGCAGACCACCGACACGATGCTCGAGATCCCGGCCGTGAAAAGCAGCAGCCCGCCACCGACCACCGCCAGCGTGAAGCCCGCCACGGCGGCTCCGTTGTC
>JACCUE010000172.1 GCA_013812005.1 Thermoleophilaceae bacterium | reverse complement strand
CCGCCCGCCTCCTCCGCCGCCCGAGCGGCGATGACAAGCCCGCGGCCGCGGCCGCGAGGAGCGCCCGAGCCATGGCGCCGGTCCGTCCCGCTGCGTTGTTGCTGCGCCGTCCCCGCGTCACGCACCTCGACCAGCGCGCGCCCTTCCACCGTGCGCCCGCGCAGCTCCACCGCCCCCGATCCGTGCTCCATCGCGTTGGCCAGCAGATTGCCGAAGGCCTGGGCCAGCCGGCCGGGATCCGCCCGCACCGCCGCCGGCTCTCCCTCCCAGCGCATCCGTAGGCGCCTGCCTTGGGACTGCGCCGCCGGCCGCCACCCGGCAGCGGCGCCCCGCAACACCCGGTCGAGGGAAAGCGTCCGCGGCCGGGCTTGCGCGCGGGTTCCGCTGCGCGCGGCCTCCAGGTCGGCCAGTCCAGCCCGCATCCGATCGAGCTGAGACTCGAACACCAGCGCCCTGCGCAGCCCACCCGGCTCACGCCGCATCGCCGCGGCGGCCAGCCCGATCGCGGTGGTGGGACCCCTGAGCTCGTGCTCGGCCTGCGCCACCCGCTCCAGCCGGCGGCGAAGGCGGAGCACCAGCACCGCACAGCCCACCGCCATGAGCCATCCCACCGCGGCGAGGCCGATGCCGAGCCCGGTCACGCCGCGTCCGTGAGCTTGTAGCCGACACCGCGCACGTTGACCACCCATCCGCGCCCCGAGGAGCCGAGCTTGCGCCGCAGCCGGCACGCGTGGGCGTCGACCGTGCGCGTCTGCCCGATCGACAGGTAGCCCCACACGTCGCGCAGCAGCTCGTTCTTCGACCTCACGCGCGTGGGATCCTCGGCCAGCGCCTGCAGCAGCGAGAACTCCTTGGCCGAGAGGTGCACCGGCAGCCCGCCGACGCGCACCGCGCGAGTGAGCGGGTCGAGGGTGAGCTCACCAACCCGCAGCACCCCCCGCCGCGGCCGGCCGCCCGACCGCCGCAGGACCGCACGGACCCTCCCCAGCAGCTCTCCGTAATGGAACGGCTTGACCAGATAGTCGTCCGCTCCGCGCGCGAAGCCGCGAACGCGGTCGGCCTCCGCCGCTCGCCCGGTGATCACGATCACCGGTAAGTCGGGGTCGAGCCGAGACGCGATGCCATCGGCGCTGCGCACGCGGTCGAGGAGGTCGAGACCGTGGGAGTCCTCCAGGCCGAGATCGAGCAGGACGAGCGAGGGGTGGCGCACCTCGATCGCCCGAAGTCCCTCCCCCACGCCGCCCGCGCAGGCGACCTTGAACCCATCAGCCGAGAGGTTGTCGGCCAGGAAGGCCCGGGTGGGCTCGTCGTCCTCGACGATCAGCAGCGACTGCTTCATGTCCGGTCAAGGGTCGGCATGCGTCGAACTCGCCCCCCCCGGGTGGCACGGGCGGGGTCGGACTGGTCTACCGTCACTGGATGCGGCTGCCCAATGCCTTGATGCTGGTTTGGTTGATCGGGCTCGCCGCGACGACTCCCACCGCATCGGCAGCCGAGGGGCCACCGTGGTCGGCCCCGCAACAGCTCAGTCCCTCCGGTGTGTTCGGCCAGGCAGGCGTCGACGCTACGGGACGGGTGCTCGCCACATGGGTGGATCAACGATCGGGGACCGTGTTCTCGAGCACGCGCCCGTCGCCGTCGAGCCGCTTCTCCGGACCGGTCGCCCTGGCTCAGCAACCGGCGCTTCCGAGGCAATTGGAGGTCAACGAAGCCGGCCGTGCCGTACTGCTCTTCGGCAAGCCCAACGCCTGCCCCAACAACATTTTTGGGTGCGCCGAGAGCCTCTTCATCCGGGTCGGACGATCCGACGGCCGCTTCGGGGCGGCGGAGCCGGTGACCGACCGGTCCGCCGGCCCCCCGGCGCTGGCGCTCAGCGAAGCCGGCCACGTGGCCCTGGCCTGGCAGACGGAGCCGGTTGCGCTCCGCTTCCTCGGCACTCCCCCCAGCGAGCTCCGGGTGGCGCTCCGGGCCCCGAACGGTCGCCTCACCAGGCCCGAGACCCTGTCCGAGCTGGATCCCGACACGAGCGCCAGAAACCCCTCGATCGCCATCAACGCCCGAGGCGACGCGATCGTCGCCTGGGAGGAGAAGCGCGAGGGGAGCGGACGGGCAGAGGGTGTATCGATCCTTGCCTCGTACCGGCCAGCGGGTGGATCGTTCGGGCGCCCGGACACCGTCTGGAACTTCAGGGTGGACGGCAATCCCCGATCCGAGTTCAACGACGGCTACTTCCCACAGGTGGCGATCGACCCCGCGGGCGCGGCCACCCTGCTCTTCGACGCCGACGGCAAGCGAGTGGCATCTCGCCCCCGGGGCCGGCGCTTCGGTGCTCCCACGCTGCTGGCCCGAAGCGGTGCGGGGGGCGAACTGCTAGTGGGCGCCGATGGAGACCAGGTGGCGTTCTGGTCCGGTCCCTTCGAGCCGACATCGTTTGCGACCCGGCGCAGCCCGGGAGGCGTCTTCTCGCCCGTAACCCGCCTGGCGGGTGAGGTTCTATGGAGCTACGGTGGCCTCGACGCCCACGCGAACCTGCTCCTCGTGGGAACGACCCCGCCGCCGGAGGCGCGGCTTGTCGCCGGCGTGTACAGCCGATTCAGCTTCGCCCCCCAGTCGTTCACTGCGCCCCCCGCCGCGGGGTCCGCCGGACCCCAGGATCTGGC
>JACCUE010000131.1 GCA_013812005.1 Thermoleophilaceae bacterium | reverse complement strand
GGCCCGGCTCCGGCGCCCGTGCGGGTGCCCGCTCTCGGGCGAGCCCCCGTGCCGGCACTGGCCGGAGATCCGGCCACGGCGGTTGCACGAGGCGCACCGGCGCCGGCCGGGGGCGCGGCTGACCGGTCGCTGCATCGGGGAGAAGTAACCGGCGTAGGGCCCCTCGGCTCCGCGCACCGTCTGGCGGCCGACGCCGTGAATCCGTCCCCGACCGCCGACCGCAGTCCCGCCAACGCCGACCGTGGCGCCCCGGGGCCCGACATCGGCTGGGCCGTGGCGTGCTCCGGCCTGCTGCTGGCCGCGGCGCTGATCGGCCGCCCCGGTGACCGTGACGCTTCCGGCGCCGCGGCCGGGCGCCTCCGCGCCGATGCCGCGGTCAAGCTCCGAGCCTTCATCAAACCGCTGACAGGCGGCCGCTGACCCAGAGCCCGCACTGTGCGCCAGTAGCATCGGCCGTCGTGGGCTACTACGTCACCACGCCGATCTACTACGTCAACGGCGAACCCCACCTCGGCCACGTCTACACGACCGTGGCGGCCGACGTGCTGGCGCGCCACATGCGCCAGCGCGGTGAGGACGTCTTCTTCCTCACGGGCACCGACGAGCACGGTGAGCCGGTGGCCCAGGCCGCCGAGCGTGAGGGCGTCGCGCCCCGGGAGCTCGCCGATCGCAATGCCGAGCGCTTCAAGCAGGTGGCCGAGCGCGTGAACGCCACCAACGACTTCTTCATCCGCACCAGCGACCCCGAGCACGCCGCGGTGGTCACCGAGGTGGTCGCGCGGCTGAAGCGAGACGGCCACGTGTATGCGGGCACCTACGAGGGCTGGTACTGCCCGCGGTGCGCCGACTTCAAGACCGACGCAGAGCTGATCGAGGGCGACCGCTGCCCGGTCCACCTGATCGAGCTGGAGCGCGAGAAAGAGGACAACTGGTTCTTTCGCCTGTCCGCCTTCCAGGAGCCTCTCGAGCGCCTCTACGCCGACCGTCCGGACTGGGTGCTTCCTGGCAACCGCTACAACGAGGCGCTCTCATTCATCCAGGGCGGGCTCCGGGACTTCTCGCTCAGCCGCGCGCGGATCAGCTGGGGCGTGCCCGTGCCGTGGGACCCCGAGCAGGTGGTCTACGTGTGGGTCGACGCTCTCCTCAACTACTACTCCGCGCTCTCCTACGCGCGCGAGGGCGAGGATCTGCGAGACGAGTTCTGGCCGGCCACCGTGCACCTGATCGCCAAGGACATCCTCAAGTTCCACGCGGTGTTCTGGCCGGCGATCCTGATGGCAGCCGAGCTCGAGCTGCCCGAGCGGGTGTTCATCCACGGCTACCTGCTGATGGACGACCACAAGATGTCGAAGTCGCTGGGCAACGTGCTCGACCCGTTCAAGGTGATGGACCTCTACGGCACCGACGCGCTGCGCTACTACCTGCTGCGCGAGGTGGCCTTCGGCCAGGACGGATCGATCTCCCCCGAGGGCTTCGAGAACCGCTACAACACCGAGCTGGCCAACGAGTACGGCAACCTCGCCAGCCGCTCGCTGGCCATGATCGAGCGCTACCGCGACGGCGTGGTGCCCGAGGCTCGGGCGCCGGCGGCGCTGGTGGCCGAGCTCGAGGGGATGGCAGCCGCGGTGTGCTCCCGGCTCGACCGGGTGGAGGTAAGCGGTGCGCTCGATGACGTCTGGCAGACGGTGCGCCGCCTAAACCGCTTCGTGGCCGAGGAGACCCCGTGGAAGCTGGCCAAGGACCCCGAGCAGGCCGACCGCCTCGACAGCGTGCTGTACGCGCTGGCCGAGGGTCTGCGGGTGGTGTCCGTGCTGCTGCATCCCTACCTGCCCGCCTCAGCCGAGCGGCTGCTGGCCGCGCTCGGGCGCGAGGATCGCTCGATCGAGGGCGCGCGGTTCGGCTCCGGGGCCGGTGGCGCGCGGATCGGCGAGCTCGGGCAGCTATTCCCGAAGGTCGAGGCGCCCGAGCCCTCGGCCGCGCCCTGACGGCGGCGGGCGCGGGACGCGGGCGTGGTCGACACCCACTGCCACCTCGACTCCTGCGATCCGCCAGACGCGGAGCTCGTGAGCCGCGCACGCGGAATCGGGGTCACCCACCTGGCCACGGTGGGGATGAACGGCCCGTCGATCGAGCGTGCGCTCGGCGCGGCGCGCGAGCACGAGGAGGTGGTGGCGATCGTGGGTCGCCACCCCCACCACAGCGAGGGCTTCGCCGAAGCGGACCTGGAGGAGATAGAGCGCGCGGCTCACGACCCCTGGGCGCGGGCGATCGGCGAGACCGGGCTCGACTTCTTTCGCGACCGCGCCCCCCGTGAGGACCAGATCCGCGCCTTCGAGGCCCAGTTGGCGCTGGCCGGGCGCCTCGGGCTGCCGGTCGTGATCCACACGCGCGCCGCGGAGGAGGACACCTTCGCGATCCTCGCCGAGCACGCCGAGGAGACCACCGTGATCCTGCACTGCTTCTCGGCGCCCGACCGGCTCGACGAGTGCGTGGAGCGCGGGTATCTCTGCTCCTTCGCCGGCAACGTCACGTTCAAGAACGCAGATGCCCTGCAGCGGGCCGCCGCCGAGCTGCCGGAGCACCTGCTGCTGCTGGAGACGGACTCTCCCTACCTTGCCCCCGTGCCGGTGAGGGGCAAGCCCAACGAGCCCGCCAACGTGACCCATACCGCAGAGCTGGTGGCCGAGCTGCGCGGGGTGGGATACGAGGCGCTCGACGCGATCGTCGAGCGCAACGCGGCACAGGTCTTGGGCTGGTGAGCGGGCGTTCGGCGTTCGGCCTTCCGCGTCAGGCGAGCCTGAACCGCCTCCGCCGTTTCGACGTCCGCCCCAACCGCGAGCTCGGCCAGAACTTCCTGATCGACGACAACCTGCTCGGGGTGATCGGAAGGGAGTCAGAGCTCGACCCGGCCGACGTGGTGCTCGAGGTCGGCGGCGGCCTCGGCGTGCTGTCGGAGTACCTCGCGGCGCGCGTCGGGCACCTGCACGTGGTGGAGGTGGACCGCGCGCTGGAGGCGCCGCTGCGCGATGCCCTCGATCCCTTCGACAACGTGACGCTGCACCTCACCGACGCCGTGTCCCTGGACCTTCGGAGCCTGCGCCCGCTCCCGGGCAAGGTGGTGGCCAACCTCCCATACGGCGTGGCCGCCACGGTGCTGCTGGGCTCGCTGGAGGATCTGTCCGGCGCCTCCCTGTGGATTGCGATGGTGCAGCGCGAGGTGGGCGACCGGCTGGCGGCGGCGCCGGGCGGCAAGAGCTACGGCGCCACGTCGGTGCTCGCGCAGCTCGCCTGCGACGTGCGCGTGCTGCGCCGGGTGCCGCGCACGGTGTTCTGTCCCGAGCCCAACGTCGAGTCTGCCCTCCTGCGCATGCGCCGGACGGGCCCCTCGCCGCGTCCGGGCGTGCGTGCGCTGGTGCACGCCGCCTTCGCCCACAGGCGCAAGGCGTTGGCGGGCTCGCTGGCGCTCGCACCAGGGGCGCCCGAGGGAGTGCGGGAGGCGACCCGCGCGGCGCTCGAGCAGATCGGCCACCCGCCCGACGCGCGTGCGGAACGGCTCTCGCCGACGGACTTCGCGCGTCTCGCTGAGAGCCTCGGCCCTGGCTCGCTCGAGAGTCTGCGGCCGCTGGGCGGTCAGCCGTGACCCGGGGGTTGCAAAGGGGGGCGGCGGACCCCGTCGGCCTCATCTCTGAGCAGGCCCCGGCCAAGGTCAACCTGGTGCTTCACGTAGGGCCCCCGTGCCAGGACGGCCTACACCCGCTCTGTTCGCTTTTCGCCTCCGTGGAGCTGGCGGATCTGGTGACCGTCGAGGCCGCCGGGTCGCAAGACGCAGTGATCTGCCCGGGCGTGGAGGCAGAGAACCTGGCCGCCGGCGCGCTGGCCGCCTTCCGTGGCGCCGTCCCGGACGCTGCGCTGCCGCCCCTGCGGGTCACGATCGACAAGCGGATTCCGGTGGCGGCGGGGATGGGCGGCGCCAGCGCCGACGCCGCGGCGGTGCTGCGGGCAGCCAACGCCCTTGCCGGCGAGCCGCTGGACCCGGATGCGCTGCGGGGCCTGGGCGCCGGTCTCGGGTCCGACGTGCCGAGCCAGATCGAGCCGCGCAGCGCACTCGTCACGGGATTCGGTGAGGGGATCGAGCCGTTTGGGCTGCCCTCCCTCGCGCTCGTGCTCCTGCCGCAGGCGCAGGGGCTCTCCACGCCCACGGTCTACGCAGAGCTCGACCGCCTGCGCGCGGCGGGCCAGGTCGGCGGGCGACAGTCGCTGGACCCGGGGGCCCTGCGGAGTCTGGCGTCGGCTTCCCTCGGTGAGCTGGCCGCGGGCCTGGAGAACGATCTCGAGGCGCCTGCCCTGTCGCTGCGCCCGGACCTCGAGCGGCCGCTCGCGGATCTTCGCGACGCCGGCGCGCTGTGCGCCCACATCACCGGCTCCGGGCCCACGGCGTTCGGTGTCTTCGGCGACCTCGGCGCGGCCGAGGCGGCCTCGCGCGCGCTCCCCGGCTCGGTGGTCACCACCACCCGATGAAGGGGGCGCTGCGAGAGCACCGCACCGGCCTGCTCCTGGCCGCAGTCGCCGCGGTGGTGATCGGGCTCTACGCCGCGGGGGTCTTCCCGGATCTCCCTGACGCCGAGAAGGTGATCGAGGACGTGGCTCAGACCCTGGGGCCGTGGACCTATGCGCTGGTGGCCGCGGCCGCCTTCCTCGAGACGGGCGCCTTCGTGGGGCTGGTCGCGCCGGGGGAGACCACGGTGATCGTGGCCGGGGTGATAGCCGGGCAGGGCGAGATCCAGCTGCTGCCGCTGATCGGCATCGTGTGGCTGAGCTGCGTGGCAGGCGACACGGCGAGCTTCTTCCTCGGGCGCCGGCTGGGTCGCGACTTCCTCGTTCGCCACGGGCCCAAGGTCAAGATCGACTCCGAGCGCCTGGAGAAGGTGGAGTCTTACTTCGACCGCCACGGGGGCAAGACGATCCTGGTCGGGCGGTTCATCGGCCTGGTGCGCGCGGTGGCCCCCTTCGTGGCCGGGGCGTCGGGCCTGCGCTTCGGCCGCTTTCTGCCCTTCAGCATCATCGGATGCGGCCTGTGGTCCACGCTCTTCTGCGTCCTCGGCTTTCTCTTCTACCGGTCCTTCGACCGGGTCGCGGCAGTGGCGGGACGGGCGACGCTGGCCTTTGGGATCACCGTTGCCCTGGTGGTGGCCGGGGTCCAGATATACCGCCGGCTCAGACGCGAAGAAGAGCGCCGGCGCCTGTCGGCTTGGGCGCAGCGGCAGGCGGCGAGGCCGCTGCTGCGGCCGGTCGCCGCGGTGCTCGCAGCCATCTGGCGCCGCGTGGTGCGCCCGGTGGCGGCGGTGCTCGGGCCTCCGCTGCGCTTCGTCCGTGACCGCCTCACCCCGGGAGAGCTGGGCCTCGAGCTCACCACGGCGGCGGCGATCGCGCTGGTCGGGCTCTACCTGTTCGCGATCTACGCCTCGATCCTGGCCGGTGGCGAGCGCCTGACCCCCGCGGACCGCGAGCTGCTCGACCTCGCCGGCGAGTTGCGCACCGACACGGCCCTGAGCGTGGTCGAGGCCATCACCCACCTGGGCTCGTTCGCCACTGTGGCGACCCTGCTGCTCGGGGCGAGCATCCTGTTGGCCCTACGCCGCCGCTTCGCCGACCTGGCCGTGCTGGTCACCGGCTCGGTGCTGATCTACGTGAGCGTGCAGCTGGCCAAGAACGGCATCGACCGGTCCCGGCCGGCGGCTCCCCTTGTCGAGGCGGAGGGGGAGAGCTTCCCCAGCGGGCACGCCGCCTACTCGACGATCTGGGTGGGGGTGGCGGTGGCAGTGGCCCGGGTGGTGCCTGGACTGGCAAGGAACGCGATCCTGATTGCTGTCGGCCTGGCGATCGCCGCTGCGGTCGGCCTGTCGCGGATCTACCTGCGGGTGCACTACTGGTCCGATGTGGCTGGCGGCTGGGGTCTCGGCGCCGGGTTGATGGCGCTATGCGCCACGGTCGCCCTCGTCGTCGCGTACATCAGGCAGAATGGCAACGAGCCGGCGGCCGCCGGCGGCACGCACCGCAAGCGCCCATGAGCCTCGACCTGACCACCACAGAGCTGTCGATCGCCGTGGCGGCGGGCATCGTCGGAGCCGGCTACATCGGGTTCATCCTGCTGCCGGTCGCCAGCGTGTACGCCCGGCTGTGGGAGAAGTTCGCCGCAGGCTTCCTCACGCTGTTCATGCTCGCCACGCTGGTGGGCATCGGCGGTGCGCTCGGCCTGGCGATCGTGTGGTCGTACGACAGATACGCGTGACGCATACCGTCGCCTGGCGGTGCCCTGACGTGGAGCGGCCCTAGAATCCCTCTCTTGCCTGCAGTCCCCAAACCCCGGCCTGCTCTCTCCCAGAGCCCGTTCCTGGCCGCTTTCGAAGAGGTCTCCGAGGCGGTCGAGTCGGGCTCCGGGCTGCCCTCGGTTGCGCGTGCCGCCGCCCACGCTCTCGACGCCAGCGTCGTGATCGTGGACTCGGCGAGCAGCGTGCTGGCGGTTGCATGCCTGTCGCGCGAGGACGAGCGCGCGGTGCTTGCCGGCGAGGGCGCCACCGAGGTGCTCGAGCTGCGGGTGGCCGACGAGCCCGTGGGCCGGATGAGCGTCCGGGCCCGGGGCGTGCCGCCCGAGGCGGCGCTGATGAGGATCGTGACCACGCTGATCGCCCAGGAGGTGGACCGGGCCACGGGTCCCGAGCGCGCGAGCGAGGCGGCAGTGGGCGACTTCCTCTCGGATCTGTTCTCGCGCAAGCTCACCGACCGGGAGAACATCCTCGCCCGCGCCGCCGAGCTGGGCTGCGATCTCTCCGAGGGCGCCAGCGTGATCGTGGCGCGCGCCAAGCCCCAGCAGCCCGAGGAGGGCGACTGGCGTGCCCGTGTTCTCACTGTGGCCTGGCGAGGCGTTCGCGCGGTGGAGCGCACATCGCTCGCGGCCTCGATCGAGCTCGGTCCGGCGCGTTCGCGCCCGGGGGCCGGCCCTGATCAGCGCCCTGTGCGCGCCGACCGCGAGCTGGTGATCCTGGTGCCCGGCGTCGGGCGCGAGCCGGGCCGTCGCTCCGCCGCAGCAGTGCATGCTGAGATGGAGGGCAGCCTCGCCGAGGGCTACCTGCTCGGCGTCGCGCTGAGCCGCCCCGCCGGGGATCCCGTCGACCTGCACCGCGCCGCCGCCGAGGCGCTGCTCGCGGCCAATGTGTCAGAGGCCCACGGCCAGGACAGCATCACGTTCGAGGAGACCGGCGCCTACCGGCTTCTCCTGCCGGCGATGAGCGAGGACCCCACCGAGCTGCAGCGATTCCACGACGAGACGGTGGCTCCGCTGGTCGCCTATGACGACCAGTACGAGACGGAGCTGGTGCGCACGCTGGAGACCTTCCTCGACGCCGACGGCAACGTGGCCCGCACCGCGGAGCGCCTCTTCACCCATCGCCACACGGTGCGCTACCGCCTCGACCGCGTACGCGAGCTGAGCGGGCTCGACGTGGGCTCGACCGACGGCCGCGAGCGACTCAGCCTGGGCCTGAAGTCGATGCGGGTGCTGGGCATCGCCCCGCCCGGAGGACCGGCCCGCGAGGTGGGTACCGAGGGTGGCCGGGTGCCTCGGGAGGAGAAGGACCGCTAGGGACGGCGCTGCTAGGTTCGGCGCACCCTTGGGGAGTGGTCTAACGGCATGACGCCGCCCTTTGGAGGCGTGAGATCCTGGGTTCGAATCCCGGCTCCCCAG
>JACCUE010000123.1 GCA_013812005.1 Thermoleophilaceae bacterium | reverse complement strand
ACCCCGTGGGTGGCCGGGTGGTGGGGACCGAGGTTGATGGTCATCAGCTCGGTCTCGCGGTCGGGCCGGGAATCGACGTCGGTACCGGAGATCGGCTGCTCGCCGAGCGTCCCGAGCGAGATCGACTCCTCGCGCTCGCGGTAGGGGGTATCGAGCCCGTCAGTCATACCAGCGGGGCAGCTTGTGCTCGTTGAAGGTGAACAGCACCGGCTCGCCCCCGATCGGGAAGTCGCGCCGCTGGGGATGGCCCTCGTAGTCCTCGGGCATGAGGATGCGGCGCATGTCGGGGTGGCCGTCGAAGACCACGCCGAAGAAGTCATAGACCTCGCGCTCCTGGAAGTCGGCAGTGGGGAAGAGGTCGGTCACGGTTGGCACGACGGGCTCGTCGGTGCCCAGGCGGGTCTTCACGCCCAGCCGCTCGCGACGCTGCATGGAGAGCAGCTGGTAGTGAACGCCCAGGCGCGGCTCGGAGGGCAGGTAGTCACAGCCGTGCAGGCTGGCGAGGAAGCCGTAGGGCTCGTCATCGTGGTCGCGCAGGTGCTCCAGCACGTCGTGCACGCGCGCGGGGGCCACCTCCAGCATCGCCTGCTCGCGGTGATAGCTCGTGCCCACCACGGCGGCGTCGTCCAGCGCGTCGCGCACCCGCTGCGCCGCCAGCTCGAGTCCCGTCGCGTCAGGCAAGGCTGTCGGTCGCCTCTTCGGTGCCGCCCGCGTCATAGCGCTCTCGCCAGCCCTGGTCGGGACCGTTGACGATCTTCTCCTGCAGCTTCATGATCCCGTAGATCAGGGCCTCCGGCCGCGGGGGACAGCCGGGCACGTACACGTCCACGGGCAGGAACTTGTCGGCGCCGGCCACCAGCGCGTAGTTGTTGAACATCCCGGCGCTCGACGCGCACGCGCCCATGGAGATCACCCACTTGGGCTCGAGCATCTGGTCGTAGATGCGCCGGATGACCGGCGCCATCTTGATCGAGACCCGGCCGGACAGGATCAGCATGTCCGCCTGGCGGGGGGAGAAGCGGATCACCTCGGCGCCGAAGCGCGAAAGGTCGTTGCGCGGCGAGCCGATCGTGGTGATCATCTCGATCGCACAGCAGGCCAGCCCGAAGCCCAGGGGCCAGATGGCGTTCTTGCGGGCCCAGTTCTGAGCGTCCTCGAACTTGGTCAGCAGCAGCCGCTGCTCCACGTATGCATCGAGATCCTCGCCCTCCAGCTCGCCGCGCAGCAGCTGCTGTGCCTGACGCTGCTTGATGCGCAGATCCTCCGTGGAGGCCGGCACCTTCGATCGCGTCACTTCCATTCCAGCGCACCCCTTCTCCAGACGTGCACGAAGGCTATCGCCAGCAGCACTATGAACACCACGGTCTCGATCAGCGCGAAGGTGCCGATGTCCTCCAGCCGGACCGCGATCGGATAGAGAAACACCACCTCGATGTCGAAGAGGATGAAGAGCATCGCCACCAGGTAGAAGCTGACTCCGAAGCGGAAGCTCTTGCGCACATCGGAGGGCAGGCCGGATTCATAGGGCTCGCTCTTGACCTTGTTCGGCCGCTTGGGCCCCAGCAGCGAGTTGGCAAACGTGAATGCGACGCCGACGCCGACGCCGAGAACGAGGAACACCAGTGCCGGTAGGTAGCTCTTCAGCAAGGCCGCATGTATAACGCACGCTTGAGCCAGATGCACATGTACCTCGGCATCGCGGTGCTGGCCGGCAACGCGGCCGCGGGGATCACGGGCGCATTGCTGTGGCTGCGCAACCGCCTGTCCAACTGGTTCTGGTACCTGCTGCGCGTGGCACAGGCCTCCGTGGCGGTCCAGGTCGCGACCGGGCTCATCCTGCTCGCGCGTGGGGAGACGACGCCCGACGGCCTGCACATCGCCTATGGCGTCGCCCCACTGGTGATCTCGCTCGTCAGCGAGGGCATGCGCGTGGGAGCGGCCCAGCGCGAGCTCGACGACGTGGAGGACTTGGAGGGACTCGACCGCTCCGAGCAGATCGCGATCGCCCGGCGCGTGGCCCGCTCCGAGATGGGCGTGATGACGGTGGGCGCCCTGCTCATCCTCACTCTCGCCCTGCGCGCTTTTCAGACCGGCGGATCCTGACCCCAGGGTTCGTTTCACCGACGGACGGGCACAGACAGTAGGTGAGGCGTGTGAGCGGCATTCTGGACAGGTTCGTGAAGGCGGGGGCCTTCAAGGAGCGGGGACTTCGCATCCCCGCGGATCTCTCCATGCTCAAGGACGCCCGTGACTGGGCGGCTGGGGCCGCCGCCGACTTCGGCCTCGCGGAGGAGGACCGCTTCCAGGTGCGCCTGGCCACCAGCGAGGCGGTGACCAACGCGATTCTGCACGGCTCGGCCGCCGACGGCGGCGCGGTCGAGCTCCAGGCGCGCGAGGAAGGCGGGGCGCTCGTCTTCGAGGTGCGCGATGCAGGGGCCGCTGCCGTGCCCGACGGGCCGGTCGAGCGGCTGATCGAGGGCGGCCGGGGGCTCGAGCTCGTGGCGCTCGTGATGGACGACGTGCAGCTGGAGCGCCACGGCGACGGCAGCGTGCTGCGCTACGCCAAGCGCCGCGCGGCCTGAGAAGCTTCTGGGCTCCCGCGTCCGTCCGAGTTCGCTACGGACGCACCTCCAGCTCGCCCTCCATCCCAAGCTCCTCGTGGTCGGCCACCGTGCACACCAAGCGGTATCTGCCCGGCTCGACCGCCACCGTGGTGGTGCGTTCCTCGCCCGCCGGAAAGCTGGATAGGCCGCCGATCTCAGCGTCACCGTCGAGCACTTTGATGTTGTGAGCAAGATCGCCCTGGTTGTCGAGTGTGACGCGCAGCCGGGCCGGTCCTCCGGCCACGATGATCCGGCCGGGATCGAACGTGTACTCGGAGCCCGAGACGCGCACCGGCTCGCCGGCCCCCACCCGCACCGTGCGGGTGGGCGGGTCGTCGCCGCCGCAGCCCGCGAGGGCCGCGAGCACGACCCACAGCACGGGAAGTAGCCGCCTCATGCGCGGGGGATAATATGGCGGCGCGTGACCCGTCCTCTGCCCGTTTCCCGCATCCGACCGGCGCTCGTTGCGCTGGCCGGCGCGGCGTTGATGGCAGCCGCCGTGGCCGGCTGCGGCGGTGAGGTCGACGTAAAGGATGAGGATCGCGTGGCCGCGACGATGTTCAATGAGTACTGCTCCGGCTGCCACACGCTGAAGTCCGCCAACTCCTACGGCTCGAAGGCGGAAGGTGAGCTGGAGGGTGGGGAGCGCACCAACGGTCCCAACTTCGACCAGCGCAAGGAGGAGCGCGAGGACGTGCTCTTCGCCATCCGCAACGGCGGCTTCTCCGGCGCGATCATGCCGGCCAACATCGTGGTGGGCGACGAGGCCGAGGTGCTCGCCGACTTCGTGGCGAGCTACTCCGGCCAGGGCGCCGCACCCTGACGACCCCGCGCTGATAATGCTCGACCTCAAGGCGATCAGGGCGCAGCCCGACGCCGCGCGAGCCGCCCTGGCCCGTCGTGGGGATGGCGCGGCCGACACGCTCGATCGGGTGCTCGAGCTCGACGCACGCCGCCGTGCCCTGCTACCCGAGCTCGAAGGGCTGCGTGCCGAGAAGAACGAGGCCAGCAAGCGGATCGGCGAGATGCAGCGCCAAGGCGCCGACGCGTCCGAGGCGATCGGGCAGGTGAAGCAGGTCTCCGACCGCGAGAAGCAGCTCGACGCCGAGCTGGGTGAGGTGCAGTCCGCCGTCGACGCCGGGATGCTTGCGCTGCCCAACCTTCCCGACGAGACGGCCGCCCCCGAGGACACGGTGCTGCGCGAGGTGGGCCAGGGCGGCGCGGCGGGACGTGACCACACCGAGTTGCTGGGCGGCCTTCTGGACCTCGAGGCGGGCGCGCGCGTGGCCGGGTCCCGGTTCGCCTACATCAAGGGTCCGCTCGTGATGCTCGAGCTGGCGCTGGTGCGGTGGGCCCTGGAGGAGCTGTCGGACCGGGGCTTCGAGGCGGTGATACCGCCCGTGCTGGTGCGCGAGGAGGCGCTGGTGGGCACGGGCTTCCTGCCAGACACCGAGCAGCAGATCTACCGTGTGCCCGACGACGACCTTTACCTGGCGGGTACCAGCGAGGTGCCGCTGGCCTCGCTGCACGCCGGCGAGCTGCTCGCGGAGGAAGGACTGCCCCGTCGCTACGCCGGGTACTCACCATGCTTTCGCCGTGAGGCGGGCGCTGCCGGCAGGGAGACCCGTGGCCTGTTCCGGGTGCACCAGTTCGACAAGGTCGAGATGTTCGCCTTCGTCGCGCCAGAGCAGTCCGGCGCCGAGCACGAGCGGCTGCTCGAGATCGAGGAGGCGCTGATGGGGGCGCTCGGGCTGGCCTACCGGGTGGTGAACATCGCCGTCGACGACCTCGGCTCCTCGGCGGCCAAGAAGTACGACATAGAGGTGTGGCTCCCTGGCCAGGAGCGCTACCGCGAGCTCACCTCGTGCTCGAACACCACCGACTTCCAGGCCCGCCGGCTCGACATCCGCTACCGGCCGCTACAGGGCAGGGGCCCTCGCCATGTGCACACCCTCAACGGCACCGCCGTGGCGGTGGGACGCACGATCATCGCCCTGGTGGAGAACGGCCAGCAGGAGGACGGCAGCGTGTTGCTGCCCGAGGTGCTGCGGCCTTACGGCGCGCCGGAGCGCATCGAGCCGCAGTAGCCGGTCGCGGCAAGAGCGGAGGGAGTGGGATTCGAACCCACGAACGAGCTGTCGCCCGTTTCCGGCTTTCAAGGCCGGCGCATTCAACCGCTCTGCCATCCCTCCGGGCTACGCGTTCGCGCGCGTAGCCCGGATGCTGTCACGTCGGCCGGGTGGCGGTTTCGCTGAGCCTAACCCGGCATCTTGCCGCGGCCCTTGCGGCCGGCCGAGGCGCTCTTGCTCGCCGCCTTGCTCGACGAGCTGAAGGGCTTGCTGGCCCAGCGGCCGAGGAAGCCGGGCAGCTTGCCCCCGGCGCGGCCGCCGGCGCCAAGGGTCTTGTGCACGCCGCGCTCC